>JAEUVI010000316.1 GCA_016787105.1 Chitinophagaceae bacterium
ATAATATACGGCGGATTGCTGAGTCGGTAATTTCCTCTTTGGAAAGACTGATTGGCCGCAGGTGAAGCTCTACCAGTTTTTTTACCATCCTCATTTTTTCATTCATGGGCAGCTTAAGCTTCGCAAAAATTTTAGGCACCATTCTTCCACCTACTACTTCATGCCCATGAAATGTCCAGCCATGGCCTTCTTCGAATTTCTTTGTTGCCGGCTTGGCGATATCATGCAGTATGGCGGCCCATCGAAGCCATAAATCATTGGTATTAGCAGATAAATTATCAAGCACCTGCAGTGTATGATAAAAATTATCCTTATGCCCATGTCCATCTTTATATTCGGCACCTGCAAGGTCTACCATCTGTGGAAAAATAATATGGAGCAGCCCTGATTGATACAACAGATCTAAACCGATGGATGGCTTTTTACTGAGAATAATTTTATTCAGTTCATCGGTTATCCGCTCTTGTGAAATAATCCTGATCCGATAGGCATTATCTTTTATCGCCTGGAATGTTTTTTCCTCAATAGAAAAATGTAATTGCGAAGCAAAGCGGATAGCCCTCATCATCCGCAATGGATCATCACTAAAAGTTTGTGCCGGCTCCAGTGGTGTTTTGATAATCTTTTTCTCCAAATCACTTAGCCCATCAAACGGATCCAAAAGTTTTCCATAATCTTTTTCATTCAGGCTGATTGCAAGTGCATTTATAGTAAAGTCGCGGCGATTCTGATCATCCTGCAAAGTGCCGGGTACTACGTCAGGATTCCGTGAATGATATTTATAGCTCTCCTTTCTTGCGCCAACGAATTCAAGATCAAAGGCGGCCTCCCCTAAATCCCCGCCAAAGGAGTGGACTTGGGAAGAGTCATTATGATTTGAAAGATTTACTTTGATATGTGCTGTGCCATATGTTTTAAAATAGTTTACGTGCGGTACAGGATTAAAACGTTTTGCTACTGCCCTGGCCAGTTCGATTCCATCTCCAACACAAACAATATCCGCGTCTTTTGTAGACCGGTTTAATAATTTATCCCGTACAAATCCTCCTATCAAATAAGTTTCCACACCCAACTCAGCGGCAGCATGGGCTACTTTTTTTAAAATAAACAATTCCTTATCCGAGCATTGAATATCCATATCGGCACAAAGATAATTGATGCCGTGTTTATGGACGGATGACAGTAATAGTAGCGTCTTTATTCCATCTGATAACAGACGATGGCTGGGAAGGATTGCGATCACCCCGGCGATGATTCACAATATAATCAACACCTTCTTTTATTGGCTGGCTTACTTCGCTGAAAAATGCAGGTGATGGTTCTCCGGAAATATTGGCGGAAGTAGAAACTATAGGTTTGCGAAACCGCTTTAACAAATGCCTGCAGAATTCATCCTTGCAAATACGAATGCCAATTGATCCATCTTTATTTATAACGTTATCGGCAAGGCCGATAGCATGATCATAAATAACAGTGGTAGGTTTTATAGCCGCGGACAGGTAATCAAACACTTTCAGATCGGGTGCTGCTACATATTGCAAAATATCCCTTTCGTCTGCTACCAGCACTATCATGCTCTTTTCATCAGCACGTTTTTTTAATTGATATATTCTTTCAATAGCTTTTTTATTGGTAGCATCGCAGCCAATGCCCCAGATGGTATCTGTAGGGTACAAAATCAAGCCGCCTGCCGTGAGAACTGCAAGCGCCTGCTGTATATCATCTTCAAAATTTTTCATAAGATATGTTTATATACATTCATTACAGATTCAGCATAAGCTTTTGTTGTAAACCGTCTTGCCTGCTGCCAACCTTTCTCTTTTAACGTGGTAACTAAAGATT
>JAEUVI010000357.1 GCA_016787105.1 Chitinophagaceae bacterium
TGATTGCCGATACTATTATATTGCAATATGGAAATAACAATCATGTAAAGTATACAGAAAAAATTGCGCTGAATAAACAAAATCCATGTATTGATTCCTGCATTGACAGATTTGCTATGCTAAGTAATTTCAAAAATAAAATTCAAAAATATACATGGAACGACCTGATCGATTTTGGATTACAGGAAAAAATTGTAACGCCTTACACTGCTTATATTGTATTAGAAAGAACTGAAGATTATGTCCGGTACAATATCACTCCACCCTCAGATCTGGAAGAAGTGTGCAGAAAACTAAATTATGTAAAACGTGATACACGTTTCGAAAGAAGAAAGCTGGAAAAAAGTAGCGAATACGATATACTAAATAACATCATTACTATTTACAACCAGCGGATAACGGAATGGGATAAAAATGCAAAGCATATACTTCTTGACAGATCAGAATTTGAAAAACAACCTGGGATACCGACAAGGGAAAATTACTCTCCGTCAGAAAATTTGGAATCTATTGAAGTATTATCAGGAAATACCGCAGGCTTAACAGCCAACAGTTATCAATTATCCGAGGTAATTGTAACAGCGTATGGTTTTTCCCAGAAAAAAAATCTGACATATTCTGTTTCATCTATACAAAGAGATAACACCTTGACTTCTGCAATGTCGCTGGAACAAGCTTTACAGGGCAGGGTTCCGGGCTTACAGGTTACTCCATCAACTTCCCCAGGCGCCGCGGGTACGATCCGCATAAGAGGCGTCAATTCAATCAGTAATTCTACTCCGCTGTATGTAGTAGATGGACTCCCTATAACTGGCAACATCAATGAAATAGTAAATACGGCTGACATTGACTATATATCTGTATTGAAAGATGCTGCAGCTTCATCCTTATATGGAAGCCGTGCTGTAAACGGTGCTATAATAATAGTGACTAAAAAAGGAAGGCCGTACAATTATTACTCTAATCATAATCGCAGGTATCGTTTAAAGGATATGGAAGATGTTGAATACATGCAGGAATTAAAAAGCGCAATACCTGCTGAGAAAGAAACAGTGCATGAAAACCTGAAAGAGCAATATGGAGAAGACCCTGGATTTTACCTGGATGTTGCTCAATACTTCTATCAAAGCGGACTGCAGCAAAAGGCTTATGAAATACTGCTCACCGGAGCCGAAGTGACAAATGGAAATCCGCAGATGCTTTTGAACATCGCTTATATTCTTGAATCATGGAAATATTTTGACGAAGCAATTGCAATCTATAGCGAAATACTAAATCAATATCCTTCTGATATCGGGCAAACCAGTAATCTGGCATGGGCATTATATCAAGCCGGTAATTACCAACAATCGGTGGATGTTTTATACAATGCAATAAAATCAAGTACCGGCGATAATGGCTGGCTAAGCATACAAATGAAAGTAAAGATGTTATGCGACATGAATGCAATCATAGCGAGCTGTGGTGATAAGATTGATGTGTCAGCAATACCCGGAGCTCTTATAAAACCATTGCCTGTTGATTTGAAGATTGTGCTGGATTGTAACAACGGCAGGATTAATAGCTTACTCATTAAGGAACCTTCGCAATCTGTATCAGGCATAGACAGCAGCAGAAAAGTTTATGACTATTCAAATCAGAATAATCTGTTAGAATACCAATTAAAAAAAGCAACAAAAGGAACATACCTAGTAAGTATCAACTACTATGGGTATTATACTGGCTTCAAAATTCCTTCAATGATACGCATACGAAAGTTTAAAAATTTTGGTCGTGAAAATCAATCTGTAGAAACCGAAAACATAATGATGGACAATCAATATGGCGAAATAGAAATAAGTGAAGTAAAGTGGTAGCAAAAAAATATTTTAAAAATTTCTTTCCAATTATTTGGCAACATCAAAAAATTATTTTCATCTTTGCATCGCAAAACAAATTTTTAAACAGACACATGCTACAATTAATATCACATATTGAAAGAGCGAATTGGTTTAGCCCCAAAGGTGACTATACAGTTTGCGGAGCATGTATGCTGCATGAATAAGTTAATAACGAATTCAATAGAATACAAGCCCCGCAAGAGATAGCGGGGTTTTTTATTGGCCTCCCCAAACCCCTCCGAAGGAGGGGCTTACGAAGAGCCTGAAACCTGAGTAGTGATTATATAGTCAGAAGTGAATTGAAATTTATTAATAGACAAATAGAGAAAGTGTTGAGACAATTACGACATAAACGATTTACAGAAACGATGCCGAAAGATGCTCTATCATCGCTCAGGTGCTATTGGTATGCGCAAGTGAAAGGAAGTATTGTGTCCATAGGTAATGAGAATGATAGTAAACATCAGCGACCGGATTGTATCCATACATAGGTATATAGTGTACTTATAAAGGAAGCCCGGTCGCATAACGACCGGGCTTTTTTTATGTATAAAATTTTTACACAAATTAAAATCTCTTCAACAAACTGGGCTTGTGCTTGGATGGCGTCCTCTACATCGAGGAGGTCGGGAGGAGGCTAAAAGGATGGTATGTGATGGCATTTTTAATAGTGGTATTGTTGATTCATTTAGTTGTGAACCTAATGAGCAATAAGACAAATAAAAAAAATATAGTTGCAGAGAATGAAGGAGTAATGGATGTAAAACACCCTGCTGAATTTCTTCTGCGCTGAAAATATTAGATGCAGGAAGGAGGAAATAAGTGCTCCCGGTGAGATGCAGCCGGGACACTTTTAAAAAAGTTCTTTGAAGAAAAAACATAGCAGCATTCCAATTGGTTGGATACTCCGCCTGGAACGGAGAGGATGCTGGTTCGAGTCCAGCCTGCTATACTAACTGGCGCGTTCGTCTAATGGTTGAGGACACTACATTTTCAATGTGGAAATATGGGTTCGATTCCCCTACGGGCTACAGCTGGTTTGTTGCTGTAATGGTCAACATCCCTGATTGTCTATCAGGTGCTATGAGTTCGATTCTTATACGAACTGCGGGCATGCAGTATATGCATTGATGGTAGTGTACCGGTCTTCCACACCGGGGGAGAGTGTTCGAATCACTCATGCTGCACAACACGCTGGATAGTGTAATTGGTAACACATCAGAATTTGAGTCTGATATTCTCAGTTCGAATCTGAGTCCGGTGTCGAAGAAAAAATGTTGGCTTTAGCTTATTTGGTAAAGTACCACACTGTGAATGTGGAGAACAGGGTTCGAGGCCCGGAGTCAACCAATACGATTGAGTGTAATGGCAACACACTAAACTTCCTTTCTTTCTGAGAGGTAAACATAAGTTTAGAATATTCAGTTCGAATCTGAAAGTCGTACAATGATGGCTTATAGTTTAAGGGATGAGAACACTGCGCTACGAACGCAGAGATACAAGTTCGAATCTTGTTAAGCCAACAAAATGTCTGAACATGGATTGGGTGGATTATTAGGATTATGAAAAGTACAATCCAATAAATACAGCTAACCGCCTCAAATCCTGGTTGAGATAAAATAAGCCTGTAGCCCAACGGAAGAGGCAATAGTTTCAGAAACTATGCAGTAACAGTTCGAATCTGTTCAGGCTGACAAACATAATGTGGTTTAGAGTAACGGTAACTCGGAAGTCTCATAAGCTTCAGATGCTGGTTCGAATCCGGTGGCCGCAACAATGATATTAGAACCCCGATTTGGGTGGATTATATGG
>JAEUVI010000396.1 GCA_016787105.1 Chitinophagaceae bacterium
TTATAATTGCTTTTACACTTATCAGACCATTACTTCCTCAATGCGTTTAAACCCCTCTGATGGCTTTAACATTTCCCATAGTATTTTATAAACTGTATCTGCGATTGGTACCGTTGCCCCTACTTGTTTATTGATATTATACATAGATTTTGCTGCATTATAGCCTTCTGCTACCATGTTCATTTCTAGCTGGGCTGATTTTACAGAATATCCCTTTCCAATCATGTTACCAAAAGTTCTGTTACGACTGTATAAAGAATAACAGGTAACCAGCAGGTCTCCAAGATATACTGATGCAGCATAGTTTGGACGTCTGCGTTGAGTAGTTGAACCTTTCTCTTCATGCTCGCCTACAACAATATGTTCGATGCCCGCCTTTCGTAAGAAAGCCGCCATTTCATCGGCACTGTTTGCAATGTATACGCTGAGAAAATTATCGCCGTAATCCAACCCATGTGCTATTCCGGCACCTAATGCATAAATGTTTTTTAAAACAGCTGCATATTGCACACCTATTATATCATGATTGATAACGGTATTAATATAATCGGTTTTGAAGCAAGAGGCTATATCTGTAGTCTCGGCTTCATCTATCCCGGAAAACGTGAGATAAGATAATTTTTCCGCGGCTACTTCTTCCGCATGGCAGGGTCCTAATACAGCGAAGTAATCCTGAAGCGGCAGGTTGAATTGTTTATTCAGAAAATCATTAAGCAAGATGTTTTGCCTTGGTAAAATTCCTTTAACTGCAGAAACAATTTTTTTCCCTGTTAAATCACCTGCTTGTAACGGCTCCAATATACTTTCTATAAAAGCCGAAGGTGTTCCTATCACCAATACATCTGAACCAGCAACCACTTCCCGGATATCGTTTTTCATGGAAAGTAGTGCCGTATCAAAATAAACAGAAGAAAGATAATGCGGATTGTGTTTGCGTAGCAATAAATGATTAATCGTATCGGTATTTCTTACCCACCAGTTAATGTGATGGCCGTTATCTGTAAGTATTTTTGCAAGCGCTGTAGCCCAGCTTCCACTACCGATTATTCCAAATTTTTTGTTCATACTTCTTCGGGTTAACAAGTTAAAATTAAGAAACACATGCTTATAATACCTGCAAAAAAAGAGGGCCAATGCTGACCCTCTTTTCCAAAAACATTATAATCAAAGCAAACGTAGTTCTGTTTAGTTACTCACAAACAACTTATCTTTTGGTACCACTTTTACTTTATTACCGTCCTTTAAAGTTTTACTGATGGCATTATAAGGGCCTGTTACCACTTCTTCACCTTCATTCAACCCGCTTAATACTTCTATATTATTAATGTCCTGTATACCGGTTTTCACAAGTGTTTTTTTCACTTTACCATCTTTTTGTAACACAAACACAACTTCTTCCAATTCTCCTGACAATGCATTGCTATTATCGTCGCTATCCTGTTTATCGTCTGGCTTTTTATTTTTATCGTCTTCCTTCTTCTTATCTTCTATACTCTGATCACTTCCTTTTACCCTCGCCGCCACCGCGTTGATAGGAACAGAAATTACATTATCGTGTCGTTTTGTTTTGATATCCGCGCTGGCATTCATACCGGGACGAAAAGGAAATTTTTTCGGTTTTGAAGGATCAATCAAATCCTTGTACCCGTTTGGATCGAGACGGATACGCACTTCATAATTTGTAACATCGCTTGTAGATGAAGTAGTAAGTGAGCTGCTGCTTTTGGTGCTGCTTGCTATTTGCGTTACCACACCTGCAAATTTCCTGTTGTTATACGCATCTACTTCTATATCTGCTGTATCACCAATATTTACTTTCACAATATCATTCTCCCCTACCTGTACTCTTGCTTCCATTACGCCCATATCTGCCACACGCATCATTTCCGTACCTACATTAAAACTATTACCCGCTACACGTTCTCCTTTTTTTACCAGCAATGAAGAAATCACGCCATCCATCGGCGCTGTTAATGTAGTACGTCCTAAATCTTTATTCGCTCTTGCAAGGCTGGCCTGGGCATTTTGTACACTGGCTTTATTGCCAATGATACTTTGCTCCGCAGCAGCATAGTTAGCTTTTGCTGATAGCCACGCACTCTCAGCCTGTTCAAATTCCGCTTTTGATATTACTTTATCATCCAGCAATTGCTTCTGGCGATTGTATGTTCTTTCGGCCTGCTCCAATGTTGCTTTCTGCGCATTTAATTGCGCTGTACTGTTAGCTGTTAACGCCTGCTGCTGGTTTACTGATGCAAACGCCTGGTCACGCTGCGTAGCATATATATCCGCATAGATGCGTGCAAGCACCTGTCCTTTTTTTACACTATCTCCTTCTTCCACGTTCAATTCTGTTATTTCACCTGATATGTCAGGACTGATCTTTACTTCTATTTCAGGATAGATTTGGCCGTTTGCATTTACAGTTTCTATAATCGTTCTTCTTACCACTTTTTCAACCGATACTTTTACCCCATCATCACCTTTGCCCATAATCATTTTTCCGGCAACGAGTATAACGATGAGTGATACCAGCCCAATCAAAATCCATTTAACAGTTTTATTCATGATCCTAATATTTATCGTTGGTTAATTTCAGTATCAGAGTTTTATTCCCTGGCCTTTATAAAATTCAAGTACTTTCATTTTAAATACATAGTCATACTGTGCAGACACCAGGTTAATTTTTGCCCTGAATAAATTATTCTGGTTTGTTATTAAATCAATCGTGTTCAGCAGACCGATGTCATATCTTTTCTTCGCGTAGTCGTATGCCTTTTCAGCAGTAGCGACCGATTTTGTACTTGAATTAAATTTTTGCAATGCTGCCAATGCGCTTGCATGCGCCTGGTAAATATCTTGCTTTATGGTCTGTGACGCAAGTTCCTTTTGCAGTTCAACATCTTTTACGTTCAATTGAGCACGTTTGAGATTTGTTCTCGCAGTACCTCCATTAAGAATCGGAATGCTCAACGCAAGCCCTATTGACTGATTGAAATTATTACTTACCTGCCTGAAATAAGTATTTTTTCCGAATGATGAAGGCTTCTCGGTATTTGTATTTACAGTATATATATCACCGCCTACATCCACAAAACCGATTGGCAGCGTAACTCCCGTGAAACTTTTTACATATTGTTTTTGTGCATTTGAATAGCGTGTGTCCAACCCGCCAAAACCGCTTAATGAAGGATAGAGCCTGCCTTTAGCAGCTTCAGCATTCTTTTGCGCAGCCAAAAGCCTGAACTCATTAGCTCTCTGCTGTGGCAGGTTTTTTATTGCTAATTGATAAACGTTCTGTGGATCAAGCTCGGCTAATGACTCAACCGGTATCTGGTCAGCATTCGGTGTTTCAATAATAAATGGAGCATCTGCCGGAATATTCAAAAGCGCCTTTAGCTGTAGAATAGACAAGGTATAGTTTGCCTGTGCAGTTAAAAGTGTTGTACTGTCATTTGCCAATTGCGTTTGTAATTCAAGCAGGTTCAACTCGGGTAAAGAACCGGCGTCCACCTGTTTGCCAGTTATGCTAACCTGTTCTAAACTCTGCTGTACCTGCACTTCACTGATTTTTACCTGTTCGCCATTCAGCAATACTTGTAAATATCCATTTGCAACGTTTAATGCGATATCATTTTTCAGTTTATCTACATCAGCTTTTGCAGCCTGTGCACCAAAGCGGTTAGCCGCTACCGTATTTTTTTTGCTAAACCAGTTGAAAATATCTACTCCAAGATTAAGGGAGTGGTTTACAAACAAAATTTCTGAGTTGGTAAACTGGTTAGAAGTCGGGTCAATATTACGACCAAACTGATACCCGCTACTGTTTTGAATATTTGCAGTCGGAAACTGTGATAACCGGCTTTGCTCATAGGTTAATTCACTCAGCCGTGCCTGTATATCCTGGCGCTTTACAGAAATATTATTCTGCATCGCATACTCTACCAGTTTCCTCAAATCCCATTTTTCCTGAGCCAGTGCCATATATCCGCACAAAACGAATAGTAAAAGAGTAAGATACTTCTTCATAATCCTTCAAAAATAAATGAAAAGAGCCTTTTGGAAGCTGAAAATTGACGAGCGGATCATTAATTTTCAAACTTAAAGATTTCCCGGCTACAAAGTAAAAGGGCAGCCGGTAAAGCTGCCCTTTGTTTTATACCAGGAAATTTTCAGTTTATTTCTTTTTCAACAGGATTTTTGCGTTTTCCCAATCCGCTGATGCGTCAATTATTTCAAGCAGCTTATCCCAGTTGGCCACCGGCTCAAACGCGTTTTTATAGATTTTTTCCACTTTTATAAGCACCATATTGCCGTCTGCTTTTGCCTCGCAAATAAAACTGCCGCACTCATTGTCTACTTTTTTTACCAGTCCGTTCACGCCTTCCGCAGTATACCCCTCCGGTACTTCCAGTACAACTTCGTACCGAATGCTGCGGGCAAATGGCATATAAATATCCAGGGTACGCTTGCGCTGCTCCGGGGCTATTTTTAATGGCGAACCCTGCAGTTTGCCTACTTCTATTATATAATTATTGCCAGCTTTTTTACTGATACCATTCATTTTAAATTTTGAACTATACACAAAATCCGGGTTTGTATGGCGTACCCCCATATTCTCTATTTTATAATCAGAGAACTTGGATACTTCCTGCTCAAACCACTCTTTCGCTTCTGTTTCGAATGCTTCTTTATTCTTACTACGGGCCTGATCAAACGCAGCTTTCAATTCCTCGGCGAATTTTTTTGTCTTTTTCCCGTTTTCCAAAAACTCAATAGCGGATTGCTCAATTTTAAATTCCAGTCGTTCTGCTTCGTAATAATCTTCGAACAGGATCAGGTGCTGCTGGGCATCTGCTTTATAATGTCCCCTGAGTGTGGTGCGGCGCGAAACCTGCAGTCCGTTTTCGTCCGGCAAGCCACTGATATTGATTCGCTCAATATGTGCGTTCTGATCCGCTGAACTTCCGGGAATGTCAACAAATGATTGGACGTAACCATCCGGGCCTACATTTTCCGGAACCTTTGTATCGACCGCAAGAACTCTTTCCATATTCTCAAAATACGGGGGTATGTAAAATGCCGGTGAGAATATGCTGGTAACACCAAAAAACCGAACTCCCCGATTCTGCACACATGCCATATAGTTGATGTCGTCGGTGTTCATAATTTCTTTAAAAAGCGGTCCTGCTCTTGGCGTTAATAAAAGAAGTAGGCTGTAGTTAACATCGTTAGCCTGGAAAAAACGGTGAAGCAAATAATTATACCTGTTGCTGCTTAAATTCAATTTGGGCATATTAATAATGTTCTCAACATTAGTAACACCGTTTAAGTCCAAAAAATTATAAAAGCGCTGCAGATAATAAAGCTCGCCAAGAAGACTATCCAATGGAATTGTATTTTTATTCTTCAATAATCTGTTGTAATAAAGATTCGCCTCCCCCATGGCGTAGCGTGAGTAAACCCCTGCGGGAATTGTATTCAATTCATCCTGCACAAATACATTAGATGGCTGATTGCGATAAAATTCTCCAGGCATTCTCGCAGTAAGCTTGCCCGCACGTTTTGCTTTGGATCCCATTACAATATTCATTCTTGCGACGGGCAACTGCCGATAAGGGGATATCCATAAATTATTTTCAGTGAAAGCGGCAATATTTTTCTGAACCAAGTCCAGCATATTGTCATCATTTTCACTCGTACTCTGCTTGAAATCCGGGGCGCCGTTGTAGCTTCGATATTCAATAGCATACTTTTTTCCCACTTCGCAGTGAACAGACATGCTCATCACAGGCGAGTCGTCGAATATTGGGAAAGTGTAATTAGCAACATTTCCGGCACCTGCCTGCCCCATACTTTGTTGTTTTGCCAAAAAATAATCAACCATGTCGCCTACCTGTAAATCAGGAATGGCAACTTTTGCCTGCTTTTCTCTTTTTTCATCTTTCGTTAATACAATATCGTCGCTGTTTATTTCTTTCACTGTACCATCGGGCTTTATCACCCGAACACCCACATATATCTTTGTTGTGTTTGCACTGAAAAACCCGAAACGCTTTTCTATCTGCGTAAATGCGATTTCTGAATAATTTTCCAATGCCGACTTATCATTCACTTTTACAATTTCCCTTTCTATTTCCGTAAGTGTCAGCTGCCTGTACATACCCATACCAAGGCCTACAAATTTTGCTTTCTTTTTACTGTCAGCTGTTATTTCAGTATGCCTTGCTATTACCACCTGCGATGCATTGGCATATTCTGAAGGTATCTCACGCACAGCAAATTCAGGTCTGTTCCATGCCCATACTTCTTTACGTATTGCTTCAGCTTCTTCCTTATACTGTTTTACATCCTTTTGTGCAAAGAGCAGAACAGATGAAGACAGGATTATAAGAAGCAACAATGATTTTTTAAGAAAACAAATCATAGAATAAAAGTTATTGAATAATTGTTTTATTTGGTAACCGTTAGCTGTGTGTTATAAAACTCATTCAGCTTTGTAATATCCGCATTCCAGTTAATAAACCGTTTGGGATCCAGTTTTGTCTTTTTCAGCATTACCTCGCGGCGATAAGTAATTTTATTTTTGTCCGCAATGTAAGTGCCGTTCATACTATATTCGGGACTGTCAATTTTTAAGTTTGCCGGCAACTCAGCCGGTTTTGCCCCCTGCGGTAGTTGTAATTCCACTTCGTACACCGTATGATCTTTATAAGGAAATTCGTAGGGAAGCTTTCTGTCTGCCGTATCAAATTTTATTTTTGAAAATGATTTTTGGTTGTCCAGTTCCAGGTAAATGTCTTTGTCAAAAGTAGTAGCGGCATCTTTATACAACAGGTTGTATTCAATTTTTAAATCTTTATTATAATCATCCAGGTTTATAATTTTCAAATCAGTTATCTGGTAACTGTTATTTCCACCTGTGAGATACAACCTGAGAGCGTCTTCCTGTTTTTCTCTTTTGATACCATGAAGGCTTTGCAACATCCATTCTTTGCTTTCGCCCTTCCATGTTTTTACAACTTTTCCTACCAGGTTATTACCATCTATTGCCAATGTTCTTTTCTCATATGCCGTATTCTGCAACTGGTCATGAGTTGGAATATTTTTCAGCATATATTTATCACCGTCCTCTATTAACACCTGGCGTCCTTGTATACGTTCCGCTGTCTCGCCAAATCCAATATATTTTTCAGTTGCATCCAGGAAATAGGTTTTGCCACCCGAAATCCATGCGGATATGCAATGATTATCTACTCCGAGCGAAGGTGTGCTATAGTCATACGCAATATGATTGGTGCCAAGCCAGCAAAGCCTTGCATCCAATCCGATTGACCGTATCATTTGCGTAAGAAGGTTGGCCATACCCTTGCAATCACCATACTTTTTGCGTAGCACTTCCTGTGCCTTATCAGGTTTAAATCCCGCAATGCCATCTTCATAAGCGATATAGCGGATGTTTTCCTGTGTCCATTTGTACAGTGCTTTCACTTTTTCCATATCAGCACTTAGTCCTTTTGTTATTTCTTCCGCCTTTGCTTTTAGGGGTACTACATCATTATCCACCTGTTTAACCAATTGGTGATACCATCCATACTGATCGGCAAGTGTGTTGAAATAAGTAATGCGCTGCCCATCCGGTTCTGCATATTTATTCATGATGAGTATATGCGGAATGATATAAGTTGGCCCGGGTGCGTCTTCTTCACGTTCTATACCCGGTGCGTTTGTGAGAGTATAAGTATATATATCCTCGTCAGCATTTTTGGTTATTTTTTTTGAAATCTTATAGCCATCGAAATTGTATTCTTTGATTTCTATCTTCATCCATTTGGGAACGACAAGGTTTATTTCTTTCTTTTTGGTAAAATAAGTTTCAGTGAAAAAGATATTTGTGAAATAACGCGGGTCAAGTATTGTCTTTTCAAATTTTACTTCTCCTTCAGCACCCTTCTTATCAAGCGGTAGTGAGAAATAATAAATACGTGCATCAGAATAAAAAATTCCATCTACACTATAGTAGTCTGTAGCAGGACGAAAGTTTTTTAATTTATCGCCATTTATCCTGACTTCAACGTCGTTTATTTCTATTTGCTCATTGTACTGCTCTACTACCGGCAGGCTGGTACGGTACTCATTACAGGAATACGTGGTGCTTGTTTTTATTTTTACCTGTACCGGGTTGGCCGTATTTCCTTTTACAAAGCGATATTCCTCTGTCGCATTCTGTATCGTGATATTTTTTTTATCATCCTGCGAAAAAGCGAGGAGCGTGCAAGAACAGAATAAGGTAAAATTTATTAAAAATTTTAGCATGGCTGGTGGCTCTTAAGTCTTATGTATATAGCCTGCAAGTATAGAACAATATAGCGTGTTTTTCTATAGTAAAAATACAAATGAGCAGGTTTCGAAATAACGACGGGAAGTATTGAAAATTGCATGAAATCGACCAATCATCCTATTGACTGATCTTTTTAAACCATACAATACACAATAACGGAAAAAACAATCAATAAGCAGGTTTAAGAGCCACCGGGTATTTGTTTTTGCTGGTTCTTGTATACAGTAAAATAAAGAATGATAAAGACTGCTAAGACACCGAGGCCCGTCAATGCTGTCCAATAATTATCTACTGTGATGCTGAGTGCCACAAATACATAACCTGCTATAAAGATGATGGGAAGTAAAGGGTATAATTTCATTTTATAAATACCAGTACCATCCAGGTGAGCCGTACGCTTTCGGAGTATAAAAATACTGGCGGCCGAAAGCACCATTCCAAAACAATCAAGGAAAATAGTAAACCCGAGAATTTTATCAAATTCCTTTGCCCAGAAAACGATTACTATGATTAATGCCGCGAAAAAAGAAACACTCCATTTTAATGCACCCCTTGAATTTCTCTGCTGAAATAAACCGGGCAATAGTTTGTCATCGCTCATTGCAAACATAACACGGGGGTTGCTAATCAGCTGACCATTGATATAGGCAAGCACGCCGAGAAATAAAAGAACTGATAATATGCGCTCGGCATTCTGGCCAAAAATTTTTGAAGCCATAATGGCAGCGATATTCTTACTGCTTTTTAATGTTTCAAACCCGATAACCCTGACATAAGCATAATTGATCAACAAGTATAAAACCGCTATTGCCAATATTCCAAGAAAAATGCCACGTGGTATTGTTTTATTGGGCTTGTCAACTTCGCCGCCGATATTGATAGTTTGCTGATAACCGCCAAATGTAAAACTCACGGCTACCAATCCCACACCAAATGCTTTTATCGCTTCAATTGTATTTACACTCCCGGTAATACCTGCAGTCGCTTCCGGCGCATTGCCTGAAGCAAAAAACAAAGGGGTAATTAATAAAACAACAAGTGAAATTTTGATAATAGTGAGAATAGTTTGTGTTCTCGCACTGAAATACAACCCCATCATATTTATTCCGTAAAAAATAACAACAGAAATAATTGCAATTGATATCTGTATCATTCGTACATATTCTGCATTCGCTGCCGATTTCAGGTAATCGATGTTGGTAGATAACGGCAACAGGAAACCGGTAATATATTCGCTACCTACCAATGCTACTGCCGCGCTGGAAGCAGCATTGGAAACAAGGATGACGCAATTAATACCAAAAGCTATGGAAGGATGATATGCATATGAAATAACTTTATAATAGCCACCTGAAACAGGAAGCC
>JAEUVI010000419.1 GCA_016787105.1 Chitinophagaceae bacterium
TGATTGATTTGAATCAATTTAAAAAAATGTGGCGCAGCGAATTGCCCACCAGTTTTTATCTTCAATAGATCATTTCTATCTGATTTCTTTTACTTACACATAAAACTACACACATGAGAAAACCAAGACTGCTGTTTCTGGCAGTAATTCTATTGTTGTCGTTCGCTACAGCAATGGCTCAGAATCGTGACATTTCGGGAAAAGTTACAAATGACCAGGGTAATCCTGTACCCAATGCCAGTATTTTGGTAAAGGGAACGAGTATTGGTACTGTAAGCCAGGCCGATGGTAGCTATAAATTAAGCGTACCGGCCAATGCGCAGGCATTAGTTATATCCGCTGTTGATATGGCCGCAAAAGAAGTAGTTATAGGTAGTTCTTCTGTTATAGATGTGAGCCTTGCTACTGCTGAAAGAAGCCTGCAGGAAGTAGTCGTTGTTGGCTATGGTACTAAGATTAAAAAAGACCTGACAGGTAATATTGCCAAAGTAAAAGGAGCGGAAGTACAGAATATGCCGGTACCAAACATGACACAGGCTTTACAAGGTCGTGCAGCTGGTGTTTTCGTAGAATCGAACAATGGTAAAGTTGGTGAAGGTGTTAAAATCCGTATTCGCGGTTCAGGTTCTATCTCTGCTTCCAACGAACCGCTTTATGTTATTGATGGAGTACCTATCAATAGTATAGGTGGTGGATTAGGAGGTTCAACCAGGGGAAACGGAGCGGCGACTCCTTCCGGAAACCCTTTGGCAGATATTAATTTCAATGATATTGAATCATTCGACATTTTGAAAGATGCCTCGGCTGCGGCGATATATGGTTCTCGTGCTGCAAATGGTGTGGTGTTGATTACTACAAAGAGAGGTAAGTCTGGCAAAACGAATTTCCAGGTAAACACGCAATATGGTTTTAATAAGCCAACACACAAAAGAGGTTTCCTGGATGCTAAAGAATACATTGACCTGTTGAGAGAAGCTGCTATTAACAGTGATCATATAGAAGGAGTAGATCCTTTGGACCCTGACCAATATGAAAACTCCTGGTTGGAATTTGCTGAAAGAAGGCTAACGCGTTACTCGGGATGGTCAGATTGGAGAAAAGTAGAAACAAATACAAATTGGGAAGATCTCGCGTTTAATAATAATGCAAGAACATCCGCAATTGATGTGTCGGCATCAGGCGGAAATGATAAAACGAAATTTTATATAAGCACTTCCTATAATAACCAGGATGGTATTCTGATTGGAAATACTTTCCGTCGCCTGTCTGCAAGGATCAACCTCGATCAAAAAGTAAGTGAGCGTTTTAAAATCGGGTTGAATATGAGCCTTGCTCAAACCACTGCTGGCCGTGTGCCGGATGATAACCAGTTTTCAACTCCTATGCAGATTGTTGCATTATCACCGGTTACTCCTTTAAGAGATCTTAATGGCGAAGTTTATAACACTCCAACAACAACGTATAGTAATCCCTACGTCGACTATCTCTATAGTAAATTCAATTCTGTTATTTACCGCAATCTTGGAAATGTTTATGGCCAGTATAATTTCACTCCTTCATTATTTTTCAGAACGGAGTTTGGCGTAGATATTCAGAATCAAAACGACGACCAATTTTATGGTGAGCAAACTTCTTTTGGTGCAGGTACTGGCGGTTATGGTCAATCTGACTGGAACCGTATCCTTAATTACAATACGAACAATTACCTGAACTTCACAAAAGAACTCAACGATGTTCATGACCTTGATGCCACCCTCGGTATGTCATTTCAGCGTTATCAAAACGACTGGGCAAATGTATATGGAACACAATTCCCGGTTAATGAGTTGCAGAAACTAGAAAGTTCAGGATCAATTAATGGTGGTACATCTGCAGCTTCCATTAGATCGTTTCTTTCTTACTTCGCAAGGGTTAACTATAAATACAACGATAAATACCTTCTCACATTGAGCGGTCGTATAGATGGCTCTTCAGTGTTTGGAATTGATAATCGATATGGATTTTTCCCTGCAGCATCTTTAGGATGGATTTTGAGTGAAGAAAATTTCCTCAAGCAATCAAATTTTCTCAGCTTCCTGAAACTGAGAGCTAGCTGGGGGTTGACCGGTAATGCTGATGGTTTTGGAAACTTTTCTCATCTGGGGCTTTGGTCAGCAGGATCTTATTATGCAACAGGTGTATTAACCCCAACGCAATTAGCTAACCCGGCACTTAATTGGGAAAAATCAAACCAGGTTGATCTCGGACTTGATTTCGGATTTTTAAGAAATCGCATAAGCGGTGAGATTGACTATTACAAAAGGAAAACAGATGACCTGATATACGACGTTCCTGTTCCGGGCAACTCAGGTTATTCAATAAAGACAGTGAATATCGGAGCAATGGAAAACAAAGGGGTTGAAATTGTAATTAACTCCGAAAATATTTCTACCAAAGATTTTAAATGGACCACCAACCTGAATATGTCCTGGAACCAAAACAAGATAACAAGGCTTGATGGCGACCAGGATACAATATCGGGTAATGATGGCCGCTATCTTAACTCATTGGTAGTGGGACAACCAATAGGTGTATTCTTCGGGCCAAAGTTTGCCGGCGCAGATCCGAATAACGGAGATGCTTTATATTATTTACAGGATGGCAAAACAACTACCAATGAATATAATGCAGCGGGAAATTTTGTAGTAGGAAACCCGAACCCGAAATTTATTTTTGGTTTTGGTAATACTGTTTCTTACAAAGGCTTCGATCTTTCTTTCTTATTCCAGGGTGTATTTGGTAACCAGGTTATGAATGGCGGCGGTGGTTTTATGAGCGCCAGTTTTGATTGGTTTGATAACCAGACAAGGGATCAGCTTAACAGATGGCAGAAAGCAGGTGATGTAACCAATGTACCACAGTTAAGGCTTGGTTATGGTAATGGTATCAATGCATCCAGCCGTTATATTTATGATGCAGATTATATACGTCTGAAAAATGTAACTATTGGTTATAATCTCCCATCCGGTGTATTGCGGAAATTGAAAATAAGCAGTACCAGGTTTTATGTTACAGGTGTAAACCTGCTCACATTTACTGATTATCCAGGTTGGGATCCGGAAGTTAATACAGACTACCGTTCTGGTAACAGAAACCAGGGAAGCGATTTCTACGCAGCTCCCCAGATTAAAAACATTTCCGTTGGCTTAAACATCGGGTTCTGATTTCTTAACCAGTAAACTAATTAACATGAAAAAACTAATAATATATTTTTCGATTATAGCAGTAACATTGGCGGTTGGCTGCTCCAAGAAACTGGATGTATTGCCAACACAGAGTATTGATGAAAAAGATGTTTTTACAAGCGATGCAAAAGTAAAAGCCGTTTTACTGGGGGCCTATGATGGGCTTAGCAGTGGTTGGCTGCTGGGTGGAGATTTGCAGTTGTATTCTGAATTGCTCGGCGCTGATGACGAGATCAGCTGGGTTGGTACCTTTAATGACCCCCGTGAAATATGGAGAAAAGCGATTCCGACAAACAATGATTATGTAGCAGGTACCTGGCTACAGGGATACAAAACAATCGGTATTTGCAATAACATTTTAAAGCACCTCGATGTGGTAAATGAAGATGATAGGAAAAGGGTAGAAGCTGAAGCAAAGTTCATTCGCGGTGTGGTATTATTTGAGCTGGTTAAGCTGTATGCAAAGCCCTATTCAGCAGGAAATGTAACAACAAACCTGGGTTTGCAACTGATAACAGAGCCAACAGTTAACGGTCAGATTACTGATGTGAATTATGTACCCAGAAGTACCGTACAGGAAACATATAATTTTCTTCTTAACGATCTGACGTTCGCAAAAGCAAATTTGCCGGAAGAAAATTCTGTCTATGCTACAACATCTGTAGCGTCAGCTTTTTTATCGCGAGTGTACCTGCAAATGGAAAACTTTACCGCTGCAAGAGACGAGGCAAACGATGTGATTAATTCCGGGCTCTATTCGCTGGTAAATCCAATTTCAAAAGCTTTTAATAATAGTGTCAACTCTGCGGAAGACATTTTCGATATGCAGGTTTCTGAGAAAGATGGCGCTAATGATATGCATCTTTTCTGGTCAACCAGTGACTATGGAGCAAGGGCCGGAGATGTGGAAGTTAATGACAAGCATTTTGCTTTATACGAAGCGGGAGATGACAGGGCACTTTTATTTTTTGATGATTACTATACGGAGAAGTGGAAGTTGAATTTTAAAAATCTTCCTATCGTCCGCCTTGCTGAAATGTACCTCACGCGGGCTGAAGCTAATTTACGGTTAGGCGAGACTGTAGGCGCTACACCAACAGAAGATCTTAACAGAATCAGATCAAGATCCGGCCTGGGCCCCAAGCCTGCAACGCTGGATGATATTATTTTTGAAAGACACATTGAGCTTGCTTTTGAAGGCCAACGTATTCACGATGTAAAAAGGCTGAAACAATCTGTTGACGGTTTTGATTACGATGCGAATGAATTGGTATTCCCGATTCCATTGCGTGACATAAACGCTTCAAATGGTGCACTCAAGCAGAATGATGGATATTGAGTATAAGTTTTTCATTTGACTGCTTAAAATAGATAAATCCCGTTTTGGTAGCTACCAGAACGGGATTTATATTAGTGCTAATATTTTACCAGGCTAAGGTGGATTGTCAGTAAGCGGCAGATATTTGCTTATTTGTTTACGGAAATTTTAATATCTCTTCTTCATCATCTCCTGAAGTTCTTTTGCATCCCTCAGTGGAAGAATAAGATTCACAAGTATAATAACTTTGATAATTATACCGCTGAAAAGTGCTTTTAATACACCTACACTTCCTTCTGCATATCCGTTTATTAGTACACTTAAAATAAGAATAGCTATAAATGCAATAAGCCCTGTGACTACTGCCGTGTATGGTTTT
>JAEUVI010000449.1 GCA_016787105.1 Chitinophagaceae bacterium
AATGTTACAAAGTATTACCTGTAAATACGTCGTCTCTGATATCGAAAGAATATTTTTTCTCCTGTGATCTTTTTTCAATTGCCTGTTTGATTTCATCAATCAACATGTCAGCAGTGTTGCCGGCCTGCTGCAGGATTATGATTTCGTTTTGCTGGTGTGTAAATATCTTACGCAGCTTTATTTGTTCTTCATTCATAATGTCTTTTGCAAATACGACAACATCTATATCCCGTCCATGAAATTTTTCTATAGCTTCCTCATCGTTTTGTACAGCAATGCTATTCCATTGTTGATTTTTGTTGATAAGGGTAGTAATTGTTCCTGCCATTTCCTGATCCTTGCTTATTATTAAAATTTCTATCTTTTTCATAATAATCCTTTTTAAAATTTTTCCATCAGACCGCCAAGGACACAAAGTCTGAATCATTTAGAAATTTCTTTGTGCCTTAGCGGTATAAAAATTAATTCGCACTGAACTCCATCGGTATATCCATTACCAGCACTTCTGCATCCTGTGAGTCAGCTTTTATGCTGATAGTGTCAGTTTCTGACAAACCAATAGCATCTCTCTCGTTGAGTTTTTCGCCATTTACTGTCACATCACCTTTTATCACCATCAGGTACACACCGTTTCCTTTGCGTTTGATTGCATAGTCTACAGCGAAGTCTTTATCAAATTTACCCATACTAAACCATGCATCCTGGTGTATCCAGATTTTTCCTTCGTCATTTTTGGGTGATAGTATTTCCTGTAACCTGTTTTTACGATCATTCACATCCAATGTCACCTGGTCATACCGTGGTTGTACATTTTTCTTATTTGGGAACAGCCAAATCTGAAAAAGCTTCAATGGATCTTTCTGACTTGCATTAAACTCACTGTGCTGTACACCTGTACCGGCACTCATTACCTGCACATCCCCGTATTTGATTACGCCATGGTTTCCCATACTATCCTTATGCTCAATAGAGCCTTCAAGCGGAATCGTAATGATTTCCATATTATCGTGCGGGTGTTTGCCAAAGCCCATACCACCTGCAACTGTATCATCATTCAGTACACGCAATACACCGAAATGAATACGTTGTGGATTATAGTAACCGGCAAAACTAAATGAATGTTTTGCTTTCAGCCAGCCATGATCGGCAGAACCTCTTGTGCCTGCTTTATGAATTACTTTGTTTGCCATTTTGTTTCCTTTTTTTAATACATCAAAGGTACACTTACTCCAAAGCCTGGTACAATGACGAAGGTTAAGATAAAGTATTAACGCAGGTTAAGAAATGATGTTAAAGCGATTTTAGTCTTTCAGCGCTTTCTCAATATTCTTGTCCGGTATCCACCAGATAATCCATACTAAAACAAAAAGACAGACTGAAACCGCTGTATTCCAGAATGAAACCGGAATGATAATAAAATAAACAAGTATGCTGAGCATTCCCTTTCTTGACTGCCGTTGCAGTGCATAGGTCAACGTTTTGTTATTAGGATTTGTAGCCTGTATTGTACGTAGCAAAATGAAATAGGCTATTCCGCAAAGGCACTGCAGGCACGCATAGGCAACCACATGTGTCGTGTCGAAATTACTTTCTCCCATCCATGCGGTGGCAAAAGGAATTAATGACAGCCAGAAGAGAAGATGAAGATTGGCCCATAAGATACCACTGCCAACTTTCGTTACGGTATGCAGCAGGTGGTGATGATTGCCCCAGTAAATACCAATGATAGTATAGCTTATTGCATAGCTGACAAATACAGGGATAAGCGGTTTTATTGCTTCCCAGCTTGTATCGTGCGGTTGTTTCAGTTCAAGTACCATAATGGTAATAATAATGGCTAATACGCCGTCACTGAATGCTTCTAATCTTGATTTACTCATTTATATGTTTTTGTGTTTGTGAGAAACCGGTTGGTGAACAATATCATTTGTAGCCTTACAACTAAGGTTATCAATGCGGCAGAATGATAAATGAAGGACAATACCAGGTATCGCATTCAGCATTGCTACAGCAGCATCGCTGAAAAATACAATACGATCCAGTTCAAGATTTTTTTCTGCCAGGTTGATTTGTTTATGCGGGCCAAATGTCATGATTTTTGTTATTTTCGGCAACTATGATTCAGGATAACCTGCTGCTTATTTTGTCATTATTGTTTACCATCACCATGCTTACAATGGTGAGCAGTAAACTGAAAATTTCTTACCCGATTTTCCTGGTGTTGGGAGGATTGCTTATCAGTCTTATTCCGGGTATACCGCAGATAAGTCTTCATCCGGATATAGTATTCCTTATTTTTTTACCGCCTTTGCTATACGCTGCAGCATGGAATACCGTGTGGACTGATTTCTGGGAATCCAAAAGACCGATAACCTTGCTGGCTTTTGGCTTAGTAATATTTACTTCGGCATTAGTTGCCATTATTTCTAATGCAATCATTCCGGATTTTCCGCTTGCATTTGGTTTTTTGCTGGGCGGCATTATTTCTCCGCCCGATGCTGTGGCAGCTACTTCTGTACTGGAGGGATTGAAAATTCCCAAACGGGTGGTGACTATACTGGAAGGTGAAAGCCTGATAAATGATGCTTCTTCCCTGATTGTGTTCAGGTTTGCATTGGCGGCTATCCTTACCGGTGAGTTTTATATCTGGGATGCTGCCCAATCTTTTGTAATGGTAGTAATTATGGGAATTGCTATCGGCCTGGCTATTGCAGTCATTGTATATGGCATTCATAAGTTTTTTCCCACTACGCCAGCTATTGATGCCGCGATTACATTGATTACGCCGTATATTATGTATATCGCCGCAGAACATTTCCATTATTCCGGAGTGTTATCTGTAGTTACGGGCGGGTTATTTCTCAGCTACCGTTCACACGATTTATTCAGTTATGAGTCACGTATGAACATCAACAGCCTTTGGGAAACGTTGACTTTCCTTCTAAATGGCTTTGTGTTTATCTTAATCGGGTTGCAACTGCCATCTATCGTGAATGGTTTGGGTAATTACTCAGTAGGCGAAGCGATTTTTTATGCAGTTATTATCAGTCTGCTTACAATTGTCATTCGCATTATATGGGTTTTTCCCGGAGCTTATATTCCAAGAATTTTATTTAAAAAAATCCGTGCTGCAGAACCAAGGCCAAGCTGGCAAACAGTACTACTGGTAGCGTGGAGCGGTATGCGTGGCGTAGTATCACTTGCTTCCGCATTGGCGATACCACTTACAGTTAGCAGCGGTTATGATTTCAGGTACCGCAACCTGATATTGTTTATCACATTTAGTGTTATACTTTTTACACTGGTATTGCAGGGATTGAGTTTGAAGCCATTGATCCGGTATTTAAAAATTGAAGAACCGGAAAAGGAATCAGCGAAAACCCAGAATCTTGCGATGCGGGTACACCTGGCAGAAGCGGTGCTGGCATATATGGATACCAATTACCAGGAAGAATTAAAGAAACACGATACATACCAGCGTGTACGGGACAGGTACGATCGCATGATAGAAGCTGCTAAAAAGACACTCGAATCAGAAGAAGAAGCAGAGGATCCTAATGAGGCGTTTTTACCAAAATACAGGCAGATGTTGCTGGAACTGGTAGACGTGCGCCGGAGGGAATTAAATCGTTTCAGGAGATCGCATGAATACAATGAAGAAATGATTCGCGATCGCGAATGGGAACTCGATTTGGAAGAAGCAAGATTGAGAAGTTCGTATTAATAAGATTCCCTGCTCTTAAATGAAAAGAAACTAGCAAGGCGCAATGCGATAAAGCTGGCAGGACCACCATTAAAATAAACTGTTTCGTATCGTAGTCCTATGCCGTATTGTGTTCTGCGGCCTGTTTCAAAAAGATAGCCGGCGCCAATTGCCCAATCGAAGCCAGTTACTTTTTTATCCATCTCATCATTGCTTACTGCGCCATATACACAATAACCAACCTGCGGTTCAATATATACCCCGCTTCCTGTTTGATTAAGAGTATAGAGATAGCCAATTTTAATAGGGATCAGGGCAATACCTCTTTCAAAATTTTCATGCTTTACTGATGCCAGTACAACATTCGCGTCAAAAGTTGCAGTTGCAGCTTCCGAAACAGGAAAACCAAATTTGAGGCCTGCTCCAAAACCAATACCATATTGAGAACCTTTTTTGCCAACAAATTTTAATACTTCTACCTGTGCATTTGCGGATAAGGCAAATAAGAAAATGGAAGCAATAAATAAGTATTTTTTCATAAGCAAGTTTATGTTTAATAACAAAATACTGTTATTTCTGGTTGAAACAAAACTCTTTTATTTTGAGGCTTTCTTCTTCTTTGCGGCTTTTTTAGCAGGCGCTTTCTTTGCAGCGGCTTTTACTTTTGTTTTTTTGGTAAATGCATTTGGTACCTGTGCTTCTATCATTTTCTTTACATCATCAATTGGGATTACAGACAATTCTTCCGGGGAATATTTACTGTCGTCAGCTTTTCTGCCAACTTTCAATACTTTTTTATTGAACTTGATGATAGCGCCCCAACGTGCATTTTCGATTGATATTTTTTCTTCCGGCCAGTTTTGTATATAGCGGTTT
>JAEUVI010000468.1 GCA_016787105.1 Chitinophagaceae bacterium
TGATTGATATTGATTTCTATTTTTTCCTGATATACATTACCTGGCCACCTCCAGCCATTGCGTTTATTCTGATAGTATCTTTTTTGGTTACGGTTTGTGTTTTTTTGTTCAGCAGGTTTGGATCTTCATTGTCCTTATCCGAATCGGTATAGATATCAGCAATGTAGTTTCCTTCTCCTAAAAAAGACAAGGGTATTTCAAGTTCCCTTGCGGTGTTATCGGTAATGGTGCCGACAAACCAATCATTTCCTTTTCTTCTTGCTATTGTAATAAATTTATTTACTTCCCCATTAACAACTTTTGTTTCATCCCATGTAGTTGGTACAACCTGAAGAAATTCAAAACCTGGCTGGCCTCCATACGCGTCGGGATAGTCGCAAAGCATGCCCAGGTAACTTTCCAGCACAACGTACATCGCAAGCATATGACAGCGGGTGCCGGCCATTAATGGCCGCGTATACTGTGTACGGTATTTTGCGAGAGGAACAGCGCGGAAGCCGCCAAGATGATAATCAGTAGCACCTGCAAGTAATCGTGTATACACAAGCCTGATATCATGATCGGGGCTTAACGGTTCACCCCATTTATTGGTTTCATAATTCAATGTTCCTTCTCTTGTAAATTCATTTGGATAAGTACGCTGCATGCCTGTAGGCTTATAAGCACCGTGAAACTGGATATGCAAATGGTGTTTGGCAGCCTTTTGTAAAATTTCTTCCTGTATGTTTACCATTTCCTGATCATCACGATCCATAAAGTCAACCATCATGCCACTAAGTCCCCATTTTTCAAAGATCGCAAACGCAGAATCGAGTTTGGGGTAAAGAGCCGCCCAATGAACCCATACCCTTATTTTTACTCCAACACTTTTTCCATAATCGCATATCTCTTTCATGTCGAGGCCGGGTACAGGCTTTGTAACATCCGCATGTGGGCCAGGCTGAAAATTTGCACCATCATTAGTATACCATTCATGCAAGCCATACTCTACTACGGAATGATATTCTATATTGTTTCTGGCGCAGAAATCAATATAATATTTATTCGTAACAAAATTATTTCCCGGTGCATTGATTGTGTCTGGTACAATATTTCCATTCCACCAGGGAAAAGTTGTTTTACCTGGCTTCAGCCATGATGCGTCGCCAATCTTGTTTGGTTCATTCAGCGTCGTCAGCATGTTTGTTTCAAAAAGATCGCCGATTTTATCACTAATCATCAATACACGCCATGGGCTGTGATGGGGAAGTTTTGCTTTTACTTTTATTACGGTCTGCCCGGGCAATGGTGACAATTTCCCGGAAAGCATACCATCGTGTTTCATTAAATACATGCCTGCATAATCGGAGAGGGCTGCTTCAGTAATAGCCACGTATGTCTTTTGGGGAAATTCGAAAAGTGTGGGCATATCCATCAGCGTGTCTTCTTTCACTTCGTTTAATAATATATGCGTGTACAATCCTTCATGCGAAGAAGTGAAGGAGGGGAGAAATAATGTATTAAGAACAGGGTTGCCTTTCATTTTGAATCCCGTATTTTCTTCCAACAGGGTAATGTCGCCATGATTTTTTTGTTCGGGAAATTCATACCGGAATGCAATGCCATCATTAAAAGCACGTACACGCAGGTTCACCTGCCGATGCTGTGATTTTTTTTCCTGTAGTGTTATCAGCAACTCACGGTAGTGTGTTATTACCTTACTTGTTTTGCCGACTATCAATTCGTATTCCTCGGTTGTATCTCGTCTTGCAGATTGCAGAATGGCCAGGTTTTGTTGAAAATTTCCATCGGCAAATTGCAGTCCGATGGGGGATTTTTCAATCAGCACTTGCTTTTTATAAAAAATGGAATAGAAAGGACTGTTACTGTTTATTCCAAAGGCATATATAATATTACCGTCAGGAGAGGAAAGAGAACCATTTTTCTGCGCATTGGATGCAATTGAAAAACAGCATAAAAAAATAAAAAGAAGCATTGATATCCGAAGCATGGCAAAATTGTTATCCATGAAGATAACAATACTTCTTTCTTGTGCGGGAAGTATATTATTTTTTTACTTTAGTCCATTTTGTTTTATCCAGCACACCCGCCCGGTTATAACAAATATCTTCCACAAGTGTGAATTCCATTGAGTCAGCTTTGATGTCAAATTTATATTTGCCTGTCACATCCGTTCCACAATCGCTTTGACCGAATGCTTTGGTAATGGAAAGTACATTATCCTTTACGGTAAATGTCATTGTTTCCAGCGTTCCACCATCAGGAGTAATAGCTACCAGTGTGTCTTTTGCAAAGTCAAGGGTTATGTTCACCGGCTGATCCAGCATCAGTGTGCCTGACCATTTTGTTTTTGACAATTGCGCGTTGGCTCCGATGCCGGCAGTTACAATAAAAAGGAAAAGGATGATCTTTTTCATAAAGCGTTTTGTTTTTCTAAAAATACAATTTTAGCAGATAGTACGATCGGGAATGCTTTTTTGTTACAGGAATGAAATAATATGTTGATGAACCAAAGTATATACTACTAAGGTTACAGGCAGGTTTATTCATTTGGTACAATCAAGTCAGGGCCGGCTGCATCTACTATATTTATCCGGTCTAAATTCATCGAAGGCCATATAATGTTGGTCGAAATAAATTCCATTGAATTGCCTGCAATCGTAGCTTTAACCTGTCAATCACCAAAACTGCTGCTGTATGGAATTTGATAATGACAGAATTGTTAAGCGGGCTTATAAGATTGAATTGTTTTATCTCGCATTACTGATTCTTATCAACCCGCTTGTAAATAGTATCACCTTCTTTCTGGTTGATTTCAGGATATGGCCGGTATTGTTGTTGGTAAACCTGGCCCTGTTTCCCGCCTATGTTCTGTACTCCCGTTTTATTGTTGCAAAATTCCTGTTTCAAAAAAAGTATGTATGGTTCATTCCGGCTACGATCACTTTTTTTTGCCTGGTACTTATGTTGATATTGGGCGGGTATTCAATTATACTCAACTTTCCTTTGTCTGAGAAGGAGAAAAATTATTTTTTCGTAAGCTATCCTGCAATTATACGGGAAAGTGTTTGGATAACCGTAAACATGGCATTAGCGACAGCTGTTTCATTTATTAAAGAAGCATTGGATGAAAAGGATATGCTTTCTGTATTACAGAAGGATAATACCTTTTACAAACTTCGCTACCTGCGGGCCCAGCTCAACCCTCATTTCCTGTTCAACACACTTAATAGTATTTATTCTTTAAGTCTTCAAAAGTCTGAGAAAGCACCTGAGGTAGTAGTAAGGTTGGCAGATATAATGCGTTATCTCATTTATGAATGCAATGAAGAAAAAATTCCTCTGAATAAGGAAATTGATTTTATCCGGAATTATATTGAGATTGAAAAACTGAGGTACAGCGCAGATATCCGTTTTACTATAGAAGGCGAAACAGGGGATATCATGATTGAGCCATTTCTGTTTATTTCATTTATAGAAAACGGTTTTAAACATGCCCTGAACAATTCCTTTAAAGAACCATTTATCTACATCACTCTCAAGGTTGCCGCCGGTCGCATTGTGCTGAATGTAATTAACAGTAGTAGTGCGGATCTCGAAGCGCAGGCTAAAAGAATAAATGGTAAAGGTATTACAAGCAGCAAGAGCTTGCTGGAACTTTTATATCCTGATTCGTATGATTTGGATATTATACAGACAGAAAAGGAGGAAAGCCGGGAAAACAGCTTGTGCATGCATAACGCGAAAGAGCGACTGGAAGAATTATATCCAGACTCACATACATTAGATGTTATTCTCAAGAACAATACTTTTGCAGTTTCATTAATCATAAAACCAAGAGCTGCTTGATAAAGTGTATAATAGTAGAAGATGAAACACTGGCGCAGGAGGTAGTCAAAAGCCATCTGCAGCAGGTGGATAGATTTGAACTTGTTGCTACATGCAGGAATGCGCCAGAGGCATTGGAGGCGTTAACTACAATGGATGTTGATTTAATGTTTTTGGATATACGCCTGCCTGGAATGAGTGGGCTTCAGTTTTTGCAATCATTGCCTAACCCACCATTGGTAATAATTACTACGGCTTATGCGGAGTATGCATTGGAAGGATATGAGTTTAATGTGATTGACTATCTGCTTAAACCGGTATCGCTGGAACGGTTTTTAAAAGCTATCAATAAGATAGTTGATGGTAAGTTGTTGTCACAATCAGCGAAGCAAACAGGTAATGCACCCGCCGATCATCTTTTTGTAAAAAGCAACAGTAAGTTTTTCCGGGTTAATTTTTCCTCAATCAGCTACATTGAAGGAATGAAAGATTACCTGAAAATTCACACAAGTGAGAATACCTTGATTACACACCAGACCATGACGGATATGGAAAAACTGTTGCCGCATGGTAAATTCATCCGGGTTCACAAATCGTATATTGTAGCTATTTCACATATCCGGGCGATATACGGAAATACTGTCGAAGTAGACAAAGTAACAATTCCTATCGGTGTGAGCTATAAAGAAAAAGTAATGGGATTGATAGAAAGGAAATAA
>JAEUVI010000404.1 GCA_016787105.1 Chitinophagaceae bacterium
ACAGCATCTGGCTGAAACTTTTGAATTTCTCCTTTTGACATGAATGACTGGGCATTGCTGGTATAAACATTGTCATCCAGTTTTTCGAGCTTACCATGATAATAGAGTACCAGGCCAAGACCAAATATTAATCCCAATGAGCCAATAATGCTCCAGAGTATGATTGCAGCACTCGGCGTATTGCCTGCCGATGGATCATAAGGCCAGTTATGAGTATAGCTATACTGTTCCCCGGGCCTTTGCGCTCCACAAACCCATGCGCCCCAAAAGAAAAAAGCCGTCAGGGATCTTATCTCATCTTTGTCTGTGATATATTTTGCCGGTTTAAATGCGCCGGAAAAATTCGGATCAGTAATTTTTTGAGTATAAAATTTCACCAATTCATTCGCGGCAAAAACCTGGGCATCTGTTAAAGTCACACTATTGTTTTCTTTTGAATACCGATTGGTTTTGATTTCTGTTTTCACCTGTTCCGCTATTCCTTTTTTTACCAATTCAAGGTTTGGTCCGGATATTATTTTTGACAAGTAATAATCATTCATATATTGACTGACATAGTGCAGTCCTTCAGCGCTATAATCTGGGCCACGGTTAGCACCATCGCCAAACATACTCCCGTATTCCATCAAAGCATATTGCTGAAAAACAGCCTGTCCTTTCAACACATCTTCTTTTGAAAATACAGTTTCATTTTTTGAAGAAACATACGAAGCAATAGGCGGAGCTTCGGTATAAGTATGCACGGCGATCATCATTACGCCGGTTCCGCTGATGATAAAAATTACCAGTAATGGCAACCACCAGTTTTTAGGGTTCAGCAGGTAACTGATAAAACTTTTTTTCCTCATATAGCAGAATTATTGTGTAAAGATAATAATTAAGGATAAATTTGTCCTTAATTATTTAACGAGGCATTACTCCGCCAATGAGAATAACGGGCCATTATCATTAATGATTGTTTATGGCCTGGAGTGTTTTATTGTCCTGTACATAATTTTCAGATAACAATATATGTTGCAGATTACAAAAATCTTTCACTTTGAAATGGCTCATGCTATCTATGGTTATGAAGGGCCATGTAAGAATATACATGGTCATTCATACGAATTGCACGTAACCATATCAGGTATTAAAGAAGACAGCGAATATCTACCTGCACCGGGCTTTATTTTAGACTTTAAAGAATTAAAGAGAATTATAGTATCAGGTATTATCGAAGTATTCGATCATAAGCTGCTTTTATCGGCTAGTTTTCTAAATAAAAACCCCGGCATGCATTCACAAGAAAATCTTATCGTATGGAAGGTAGAACCAACAGCGGAAAACATACTTGTCTATATAAGGAATACAATTGCAAAAAATTTACCGGGAGGCGCACTGTTAACTGCACTAAAATTATACGAGACAAAGGATTCTTATGCGGAGTGGGTAAATAGGAAAATTTAGAAAAAACAAGTAGATTACCTTTTTAAAAATCCTGAATGTTTTCAAAAGCGACTGAATATGCCCTGCGTGCTACAATCTATATAGCCCAGAAAAGTTCCGATAAAAACAAGCCGGGTATGGCTGAGATTGCAAAAGCTATAGATTCCCCGCAATCATTTACAGCTAAAATATTGCAATTGCTTACCAAAAACAATAAAATAGTCAGTTCAGTACGGGGACCTAATGGCGGTTTTTTTCTTACCGATAAAGCAAAAAAACTACCGGTGCGATCAATACTTGAAGCAATGGGTGAAGATGAAGTACTTGAAAAATGTGTGCTTGGCCTGAAGCAATGTTCAGAAGCTAAACCCTGTCCGATGCACACTAATTATAAGTTGATAAAAGGACAGTTAATTGATTTGTTCGAAACAAAAAGTATTCAATCACTTGCTGATGAGTTTGAGAATGGGGGCGCTAAACTTAACAATAGAATAAAATGAATATGCCTGAGAATTTATCTTTGGTAATGTTTCTCATGATTGCATCCGTTTTGAAGAACGGGAATTATTCAATGAAGACACCGACCCGGATGCGGAAAAAGGTTTGCAGATAAATATGGAAGGACTAAAGAAAATATTATTGGCTATTGGTAATAAGAAAGCGGCTGCGACTTATTAGGTTAGGATATGCAATTTGCCAATGAGAAAATGGAGATTTATTGCTCTTTACAATTAGCAATAGTTGCTATATTTTTCTCACTGCATAAGATTTTATAAAACGGCAGGTTTAAACAGATATTCAGATAATTTTTTTATCAACACATGAATAAAAGGAACAGTATCTCCACCGCTACTTTTTTATCGACTATCATATTGCTGACAGCCTGCAATGAACCAGTAAAGAAAGAATACAATAGCTGGGCAGTAACGGGCGGCACTAAAGAGAATATCCGCTATTCATCATTAAATGAGATTGATACAGGTAACGTAGATCAATTGCAGGTCGCATGGACTTATTATTCCGAAAAGCAGGATAGCACACGCTATGGCCCGATGCAATGCAACCCGGTTATTGTTGATAGTGTGCTATATGGTGTTTCACCCAAGCTCAAGCTTTTTGCGATTGATGCGGCTACGGGAAAGGAAATCTGGACATTCAACCCTGCCGATTCGATTGTAAATAGAAGATGGCACAGGAAAAGTGTAAACATGAACCGCGGGGTTGCATACTGGTCTGAAGGAGATGATAAGCGGATTATTTTCACAGTGGGTCCGGTTGCTTTCTGCATCAATGCAAAAACAGGTTTGCCGGTACGGAGTTTTGGAGAGGAGGGTGGTATAAGCCTGAGCAATGGACTTGGCCGTGATAGCACTACTGTATTCGTAGCGCCTACATCACCCGTTATGATTTATAAAAATCTTTTTATCCTGAGTGGTTTGGTAGGAGATGAAACACCCGGGCATATCCGTGCTTTTGATGTAAAGACCGGCGAACAGAAATGGATTTTTCACACAATACCTTACCCTGGTGAGCCCGGCTATGAAACATGGGAAGATACACTTGCATATAAGTATATGGGTTCTACCAATAGCTGGCCGGGTTTTACATTGGATGAAAAAAGGGGAATTTTATTTGCACCTACCGGCAATCCTACTAATGATTTTTATGGCGGCCAGAGAAGAGGAGCGGGTTTGTATGGTAATTGTTTACTTGCAATAGATGCGGCTACCGGAAAATTAATCTGGCATTTTCAAACGGTACATCATGATGTATGGGATATGGATATACCTGCACAACCTGCACTTATAACGGTGATGCACGATGGTAAAAAAATTGATGCGGTGGCGCAAACTACCAAGACAGGATTTGTATTTGTTTTTGAAAGAGAGACCGGTAAACCCGTGTTTCCAATTGAAGAAAGGCCGGTGCTTACCAATACAGCACTGAAAGAAGAAAAACTATGGGAAACACAGCCATTCCCTGTTAAGCCAGCGCCATTCGCAAGACAAACAATAACAGAGAATGATTTAAATACCCTGGTGCCGGATACCTCTTACCAGGATATTCTGAAGCGATACAGAACTTACAATGCAGGAAGAATGTTTACGCCACCATCAAAAGAAGGTACGGTCATATTGCCCGGCTATGATGGAGGAGGAGAGTGGGGCGGCCCTTCCGTAGATCCTGAAACAAATATTTTGTATGTGAATGGGAGTGAGATGGCCTGGATATTAAATATGGTAGAAAATAAACCGGATGTAACAAAAAAGAAAACAAACCTGGAGGCCGGAGTAGTATTATATAATCAATACTGTATGAGCTGCCACGGCCCTGAGCGTTTAGGGGCTGGCGATTATCCTTCAATAATAGGTGTGGAGAAAAAATATAGTCATAAACAATTTTCCGATCTCCTTTCAACTGGCCGGAGAATGATGCCGGGCTTTAATAACCTGTCTGCAGAAGAAAAGAATGCGATCGCGTCATTTGTGTTGAACTTGAAAAATGATCAGCAGCAGGAATACAAAGGTCCGGACAAAAAAGAACAGCTGGCGCCAAAGGCACTTTATAGTTCTACAGGGTACAATAAGTTTTTGACAAAGGAAGGTTACCCTGCTATCAAACCGCCATGGGGTACATTGAATGCTATCAACCTGAATACGGGCGAATACGAATGGAAAATTCCTTTCGGAGAATTTGAAGAACTTACAGAAAAGGGAATTCCTGAAACGGGCCGTGAAAATTATGGCGGTCCTGTAACAACCGCAGGAGGCCTGTTATTTATTGCTGCATCTGAAGATGGATATATGCGTGCATATAATAAACGTACAGGAAAATTGTTATGGAGGGTTAAGCTACCGGCTCCCGGCCTGGCAACTCCTGCCGTTTATTCGGTAAAAGGCAAGCAATACGTTGTAATAGCCTGTGGCGGATCGAAATGGGGTGGTAAGTCCAGCGACGCATATGTAGCATTCGCATTGCCGGATAAAACAACAGAAAATAATTAATGCTATCTTTTCTGGCAATTCGCAGAATAAATAATACATCACTATAAGCTTGTAGTGAATTAATATTCGAAGTATGATATTTTTATTAAAGAGACTATTCCAGTTTGCGGCAATGTCTGCATCAGTATTTTTATTAGGCTGCTCAAAACATACGGCTTCTCAAAAGAATGTTTTGGAGTGGCATGAAGAATTCAATCAAACAAATTCGTTTGATGAAAAATCGTGGACAAAAATTCCGCGGGGTACCAGTGATTGGGACAAATACATGAGCAACTATGATTCGCTCTATGCGATACGCGATGGTAAACTGATTCTGCGCGGTATAAAAAATACTAATCAGCCAAATGACACTGCCCGTTACATAACGGGTGGCCTGTATACAAAAGATAAAGTAAATTTTGGCTTTGGAAGGTTGGAGATAAGGGCAAAACTAAATGGTGCAAGAGGGGCCTGGCCTGCTATCTGGATGCTGGCGGAAAATAATCAATGGCCCGATGGTGGAGAAATTGATATTATGGAGCGCTTGAATTCCGATTCTATCGCTTATCAAACAATACATACTTACTTTACATATCACCTGAAAATAAAAGAACCGAAGCAGGGATCAACCGGCCCGAT
>JAEUVI010000484.1 GCA_016787105.1 Chitinophagaceae bacterium
AATACTGTTTCATATAGTTTCCATTGGTTTTGCGTGCGGAAATATGCGATTAAATCATACAGCAGTTTAAATAAAAGCAAGCTGCTTATCCAATGGGCTATAAAATGAACTTTATACTGACCATTAGTAAGTATATATTGCAGTACTTTGTAAACTTCACCTAAATAAACCAGGAAAAGACCAAAACAAAAAAACGTAAGCAGTAAGCGCAGCGAACCATTATTTTTATAATTTCTGAAAGCAAATAAAAGAATTGTAGTAAAGGTGAAAGTATATAGCTGCAGGTAAATCGTATAAACCGGTACTTCAGGAATACGTGAACCAAACTGGTACCATACTTCCAATGCACCTGACAGATAAGCGATCGTGAGACTGCTTACCAATAGTATTCTTCTTACCGCTTTATTTGTGACAGATACAATGTACCAGGAGTCAGCTTCTTTTTTCATTAAAAGAAAATAGATAAAAAGGGCTGCAGCACTTACCAGCGAAGTAATAAAGCCTTTGTTGGCAATAACCGGTAATAAAATTTTTCCTGAAAAATATAACTGCGACCAATCCATCAACAGACTTATCAGCATTAACACTGATACTAAAACAGAAGCAATCTTTATTAATTTAATCCGTGATTGCTGGAAAAGCCAGAAGAGAACTACGGCCTCAGCCGACCAGAATAAAGTGATGTGGTTTCCTTTCAGCTGAATAGGCGCTGCTAATGAAATAAATGTTAACGTAAGCCCGATTAACAGGTAGATAAAATTTTTGTCTGCTTTTGTATTCCGGAAAAACAACCATGCCAGTCCAAGATTGATAGCACCTAACAATGCAGTGAATAAGCCTTTGTAATCGCCATTGTTCCAGTAACCAAGAATAAGTATACCTGCTGCAAAAAACAGAAAATTAGTACTTAACACAATGATGAAATCAAAAGCCTGAAAGCTTTTCTTTAGCCGGATATTATTCACAATATTCATACACATAAATATTACGTAGAACAGTGACGCAAACAACATGGCATCGCGGTAGGGAAACGCGTTATTGTCGCTATTAATTAATTGTGAAGCTAACCATCCGCCGAATATAATAACTGTAAAGATGAGTGAGATAGAATTGATAGCAGGCCATTTTTTGAAATATGCTAATACCATCATGCCTGCATTCAGAATACATAAGTAAGTAAAGAGAGCAACATAATTGTTTTGCCCGGTACTGACGAGAAACGGAGTAATAAAACCACCAATAACTGCAAGGATAGCAAGCTCAAGCCGGTCGTACAATAATGAAAGAACTACCGCAAAAGCTGTAATAACAATCATGATAATAAAAGCAGCTTGTTGCCCGATAAGCTGGTATTGATGAAATGCATAGGCGATAGTAAAATAGAAAACAGCCATAGCGCCACCTGCTAATACTGAGCTGAACGAACGATATGCATTCCGGAAATAATGTGCGACACCTATCAGCAAAGCACCGCAGGCAAGGCCTATAATCACACGACCGGTTTCATTTATCCAGTCTTTATCAATCGCATATTTTACAAAGAAAGAAATGCCAAGTACAAGAATGGCAATGCCGATTTTATTTGCCAGGTTCTCTCCAATGAATTTTTCTATATCAGGGTTATTCTGTATCCATTTACTCCACCAGCCCGAATTCTCAACAGGTTGTTGAGGTTTACGATCGGTAATAATCGGTTTTTGTTCTGCTGTTGAAGAGCTAATTATTTTTTCTTCAGGTGCCGGAACCGTTTCTTGTTCAGGAACAACTTTCTTTTCAGGTTCAGGTATAATTACCTTTGAAAATTCTTCTTTTTTTAATTCAGTTGTTCTGATTATAATTTTTTCCTGATCTTCTTTCAGTTTTTCATGTGCAGTTTGGGGATTTTCCTTAATTGAATTTGAAAGCTCATACAATTGATCGCTCAGTTTTTTTACTTTCTTATTCAGAGATTCCAGTAGTTCATTCTGCGAGCTTGTTCTGTTAAGAATAGTAATCAGTAATATAAGAAAGATAACTGGAACGAGTATAACAAGGATAATCAGTCCGGTCATTGAGGCAGGTTTAGGTTAAGAATCCCTGCCGTACATCGTCGAAAAAATAATATGGAATTGACTGTATGTGGTGGCAGGCAGTTACAATTCAATATCTAAATATACCGGACAATGATCGGATTGTTTTACATCCGGGTATATTTCCGCATCCTTTAACTTGCTTTTTAAAGGTTCTGTAACATTTATATAATCAATTCTCCACCCTTTATTTTGCAACCTAACCGATGGAAAACGCTGGCTCCACCAGCTATAGCGGTGAGGCTCAGTATGAAACTGGCGGAATGTATCTACCCAGCCGTTTTCAAAAAACTTATCCATCCATTTACGCTCATCCGGTAAAAAGCCTGATGAGTTTTTATTTCCTTTCGGATCGTGAATATCAATTTCTTTATGGGCAATATTATAATCGCCACAAAGAATCATTTGCGGATGTTTTTTTCTTAGTTGATTCAGATAAATATAAAACTCATCCAGCCATTCATATTTAAATGACTGCCGCAGATCCCCTGAAGTACCTGATGGAAAATAGGCATTGATTAATCTTGTTTTTCCAAAATCCAATTGTATTACTCTTCCTTCATCATCACTTACCTGGTGGCCGGTACCATATTGTACATTGTCAGGTTTTGTTTTCGTAAAAACAGCTACACCACTATATCCTCTTTTTTGTGCGCTGAACCAGTAGTCATGATAGCCAAGATTATTAAATATTGTATGATCTACGTTTTCTTTCATTGCTTTTGTTTCCTGCACACAGATAACGTCCCCGGGATTTGTTTTTAGCCATTCAACAAAACCTTTATTAATTGCGGCCCGTATTCCATTTACATTGTAAGAAATGATGCGCATAGCTGGTTTAAAATATTTTGTATTTCCGTTTAGGGTTTATTAATTATATTGAACAGCAATATACATACTTACTATGGAAGCGGAAGTAAAACCAACAGCAGAAAGAATCATCCCTGCAAAGCAACATGTATATCTCGACGGCCCTAAAAGCAGGGGGTATGAACTATACTTTGCGTGGCGTGTTTTCAAACAATTTATAACCGGGTTTCGGATATTACACTTTGCCGGCCCCTGCATCACTGTGTTTGGATCTGCAAGGTTTAAAGAAGATAGTCCTTACTATGCTGCAGCAAGAGAATTTGGCAAACGAATAGCAGGTTTAGGCTTTACAACCATGACAGGAGGAGGGCCCGGCATTATGGAGGCAGCTAACCGTGGTGCTTTTGAAGCTGGTGGTGAATCAGTAGGGTGTAATATTATACTACCATTTGAGCAGAAAGAAAATCCTTACCTCACTAAATCTGTAACATTCGAACATTTTTTTGTCAGAAAAACTATTCTTGTAAAATATTCTTACGCATTCATCATCATGCCCGGAGGCTTTGGCACACTGGATGAATTTTTTGAAACACTTACACTCGTACAAACAAAAACTATAACCGGTTTTCCGATCGTATTATATGGGAAACAATTTCACAAAGAGTTGATGGAGTATATGGAATACCTGGCCATACAGGGCACCATTAACCGAGAAGATTTGTCACTGGTATTATTGACAGATAGCATTGATGAGGCAATTACCCATATTACCAACTATGTAACCACTAATTATAAAGTGAAACCCCGCAAGAGAATATGGTGGCTATTTGAAAAAAGATGATACAGGGTTATTTTCGCTTTTATTTTTTTATTGTACCAGCTGAAGCACTGCTATTGGGCTTCTGTTGTGTCACTCACTGGATCGTTCAAATCATTATTCAGCATTATGAGCACAAATACTAGCATCAATACTATCATTTTTGATCTCGGCGGAGTATTACTTGACTGGAATCCCCGCTATGTCTATCATGATTCCTACTTCGAATCAAAGGAAATGTCTGAACATTTTTTCAATAATATATGTACACATGCATGGAATGAGGAACAGGATGCCGGACGCTCTATCGTAGATGCTACACAGTTGCTGGTAGAGCAATTTCCTGAATGGGAACAACCTATCCGTGATTATTATGGCCGCTGGACAGAAATGCTGAAAGGCCCAATACATGAAACCGTTGAAATACTAAGAGAACTCAAAAACTCTGGTAAGTATAAAATATATGCATTAACCAACTGGCAGGGAGATTTGTTCCACATTGCCCTTGTGCGTTATAATTTTTTGCATTGGTTTGATGGCCGGGTAGTAAGTGGGGATGAAAAAATGAGAAAACCTTTTCCCGAGTTTTATAATCTCCTTTTAAACCGTTATGATGTTAATCCTTCAGAAGCGATTTTTATTGATGACAGCCTGCGAAATATTAAAGGCGCTGAAGCAGTGGGGATAAAAGGAATACATTTTCAATCGCCGGGGCAACTAAAAAAAGATTTGGAAAGCTATAAGATTTTATAGAATCAAAAAGTAAAGCCCAGGCTCAGTATTATCTCAGCCGTTCCAAATGCATGTTTCGCTTTTCCTTTATAAATCTTTAAGCCGGAGTAACGGGCATAGTCCAGTTTGCCAGCAAGTTCGAGATATGCATATTTAAAGAAAGTAGATCGTATTGCTCCCTCCACGCCCGTATTCCATCCGCCAAACTGAAAATCGGGATTGTTTTTTTCACCAAAGAAACTGTTTTGTACATGCGGTATTAC
>JAEUVI010000548.1 GCA_016787105.1 Chitinophagaceae bacterium
GTTTTCAAAAAGATGCGGAAGGAAATTATTTTATAAACCTTTCACTTACTGCAGGCGATTATGAATATAAAATAACAAGGGGAGGATGGAATACGGTGGAATGTAATAGCGATGGGACTGCGGTTGGCAATCATGTATTGACTGTATCCGCAGATGCCATTATAAAACTTGATATAGCAGAATGGGCGGATCGTTTTCCTGAAAAACCAAAGCAAAGTACTGCCAGCAAAAACGTGCATGTTGTTGATGCCGATTTTTTTATACCGCAACTGAAAAGAACAAGAAAAATCTGGATCTATTTACCCGAATGTTATCATGAGTCAAAAAAGAAATTTCCTGTATTGTATATGCAGGACGGGCAGAATGTGTTTGACGATGCTACTGCCTATGCGGGGGAATGGGGAGTTGATGAATACTTTGATGATGTATGTGCAAAAGGCATAGAAGCTATTGTAGTAGCAATAGATAATGGAGGGATCAAACGGATGAATGAATACTCGCCTTATGATATGGAAGAAGCCGGTAAGGGTGAAGGAGATGAATATGTTGACTTTATCGTAAAAACATTGAAACCTTTCATAGATAAAAATTACAGAACGGCAGCTAACAAAGAAAATACCGCTATTGCAGGCAGTTCTATGGGAGGGTTGATCTCTTTATACGCTGTATTAAAGTATCCAAAGGTATTTGGTGGCGCTGGTATATTTTCCCCTTCATTATGGGTATCACCAAAAATATTTGATGATATACAAGAGAGAGCGAGCAGGGTAAAATCAAAAATTTATTTCTATGCAGGCAAAAAAGAAAGTACAGCGATGGTATCGCAAACGCTCAAGGCTTTTGAACAAATGAACCTTTATTCAAAATCAAGGATGACTATTGTAATCCGGAGCGATGGAGAGCATTCTGAAGCGTCCTGGCGAAAAGAATTTCCTGCTTTTTATGAATGGCTGCTGCAGCAGGATTAAGAAATGAATGCATTTTATTTCCCCTTACATTATTTTTGCGCCTTCATTTAACGTAAACGGGTTCGCATGTACAAGGCAGTTTTCACAGATATGGATGGCACATTGCTGCAGAATGATCACACAATCAGCAATGTTACACAAAGCATCATTCAACAATTGTTGAAAAAAGGAATAATGGTAGTGCCGGTTTCGGCAAGGCCGCTTCATGCCATTCTTCCCATCACTTCGCCTGTTATTGATAAATCTATGCCGGTAGTAAGCCTGAATGGCAGCTATATTTTTCACATGGATGAAGTATTGCGTGACGTACGTATACCAATTGCTGACGCGACAGAAGTGCATGATGAAATACAGCCATACCTCGTAACACCGATGTACTATAACCAGATGCTTTGGTACAGTAATATGAACGATGAAATAATAAGAAAGGAACAACTGATTACGGATGTGAAAATTATTATTCAGCCTTTTGAACTTACCAGGGAGCAGTGGATAGAAACAGATAATAGCCCCAATAAAATAATGATAGCAGGAGAGAGGGAAGTGGTCAGTGAAGTACAGGCTAAGTTGCGTAGTTTATACGGGGAAAAATTAAATATCGCAACATCCCAGCCCCGCTACCTGGAAGTAATGAATCGCGAAGCATCTAAAAAAACAGGTATTCAGTTTTTATTGGATCGTTTTGGGCTGAAGCGGGAAGAAGTAATTGCAATTGGCGACAATTTCAATGATAAGGATATGATTGAATATGCTGGTATGGGTATTGCCATGGGCAATGCTCCGGATGAAATAAAGCAGGTTGCAGATTATGTTACAGATACGAATACAAATGACGGTGTCGCCAAAGCGCTGCAACATTTTTTCTTTTAATCAGCGGATAATCGTTACCGTACCTTTCATATCAGGACGTCCTTTTTTAAAGCGTATGAGGTAGATATATGTTGCAGATGGTTGAGGAAGACCATTCAGGCTGCCATCCCAGTCTACTGTTTCTCCTTCAGCATGGTACACCAATTTTCCAAAACGATTATACACATTAACGGTTGCCTGGAAAACAGGATCGAGATAAGGAATATGCCAGCGATCATTTTTGCCATCGTTGTTAGGTGTAAATGCGCTTGGTACAAAAATGCCTGCTACTACTTTTACTGACATTGTATCATTGTTGGTGCAGCCAAACTCAGACTCAGCATACAATGTATATTTAGCGGAAGCTGAAGGAGTCAGCGAAGCGTTCAAATCGGTTGCATCGCTAAGATAAGTGGGCGGCGACCAGTAATAAGACGGCGTTTCTCCTGTAACGGTTCCGGCTAAGTGCAGCGAATCCCCTGCTATCACAGTGCGGTTAGGCCCGGCATCTGTGAATGGATCGTCATGCACATGTATAATCACAACATTGGAAGCAATACGGCAGGAAAGAATACTGGCAGCATTTTGTTCTGTAACGGCAACGCGGTATTCATACAACCCTACACTTGTTGGCTGTCGTAAATAAGACATGGAATTGGCGCCGGGAATATCTCTCCACGTGCGGCCGGTATCATTACTGATCTGCCATTGAAAAGCAGGTGATATATAATCTGCTGAAGCGTCAGCAGTAATTGTATAAAGGTTTGTATTTCCCTTACAGATGTGAACGGTATCTGTGTTGCCCTGTATTACTGATTTGATAATTGGTCCGCATGGCCGGAATGTAATATCATCGAGTGCAAGATCATTTCCTAATCCACCGGGGGCGTTGTTTCTCATTCGTAATATGATCACAGGATTATTAGCAGGAGTTGTAAAATAAAATCCATATTGTTTCCATTCAGCTTGAGAAGATTCAGGAATGTCGCCGGTAGAAAAGTCCTGCAGAACAGTGCCGTCCGGCGCTTCAATCGTAAATGTAATATTCGGACGGATGCCGTCGCGGTTGAGTACATTCATTATCCATGCAGCGAATTCATAATCGGTATTGGGACACAGATCTTTTACAGTGGCTACAAAAAAATCACCCGGTGTATACGATGCATTTACCAGCATAAATGCGCCATTGCCGGTATGATCGCGGTTTACCGTATGCCAGGTATTGCCAAAACAGTTAGCTGTAGACCGTGTAATTGTATATGAGCCATCGTTGGGGCAGGTTGAGTTCGTGTAGCTGTAAGCGTTGGTAGGAGCGTAGCCGGAATTATCATTGCCTGAACCAAATGTGATACTTACTACAGGGTCGCCAAGACTTCCGGTACACAATTGCGCGTGGATTGCCTGTGAAATTAATAGAGCAATCAAAGTAGTAAAACAACACCGGATCAAACGTTTTATCACAATAATCAGGGCAGCCAATTTATAAGTTCTTTAGTATGGCAAAATAGCATGTTTTTTTCATGATTCCATGATTGTTGGTTTGATTGCTGAAATCATTTAACACCGATTTTCTCATTATCCAATATGGAAAAAACTCCGGATGGATTCTTTCCTGAAAATTACTGTCATGAGAAACAAAATCTTTTGCTGCGGCATGCTGCTGCTATCGGCTTGTACATTGCAAACGCAGGATGCCAATAGTCCGATACATGTTGAAGCAGATGTAAACAAACATTTTGAGAAAATAGGAGAAATACCTGTCCCGGATGGTTATTCACGTGTTGAGGTTAAGAAGGAGTCATTTGGTGAGTGGCTGAGGATGATAAACCTGAAAAAGGATAATCGGGTATTTCTTTATAATGGTTCGCTGAAGTCAAACCAATCAGCTCAGTTTGCGGTGCTTGATATGCCTGTGGGAAACAGGGACCTGCAGCAATGCGCCGATGCCGTTATGCGATTGAACGCGGAATATTTGCTTTCAATAAATGATCTGAACGCAATATGCTTCCATGCTACTGATGGTACATTGCTTTCATTTACGGAATGGAGAAAAGGGAAAAGATATAAACTTGCCGGAAATAAATTAGTACCCTTTTTTGTAAATAATCAACTGTCAAAATTGCGAAGCGATTTTGAAAATTATCTTGAAACAGTATTTACCTATGCTGGTACTACTTCGCTTTCACGAGAGTTAATCAGTGTAAACAATGTCAGTGATATTGAGCCGGGATATGTTTTTATAAAACCTGGTTTTCCCGGACATGCTATGATTGTAGTGGATGTAGCAGAAAATAAAAAGGGAGAAAAGCTATTTATGCTTGCGCAAAGCTATATGCCTGCGCAGGATATTCATCTTGTAAAAAACCCGGCGAATGAAGATGGAAACCCATGGTACAGAACAGGAGATGTAATTGCAACGCCAGAATGGACATTTACCAGCGGACAATTAAAGAAAAAACAATAAACAGGTTTATTTAAGCCATAGCAGCTTTTTTCTGCTTTTCTTTCCTTGCCTTTTTCTCGAGAGCTATTTTGGTCGGGCTGCCAAAGACATAAAACAGTTTTTTTCGCCAGCCTTTGGCAGCTCTTACATCTTCTATTATTTCTTTATACTCGTGAAAGTTGAGGTACAGCGGGTTGGCGGAGTTTTCTATTGGTGTCGTTAAGCCATATGTAGGCCGCTCTTCCTCTTTCTGGAATGTGCCGAATAGCTTATCCCATATTACAAGCATTACACCAAAGTTTTTGTCAATGTATTTTTCATCTGAACCATGGTGTACGCGGTGATTGGAAGGTGTAACAATGAAGTATTCAATTATCGGGTGCAATTTTTTTATATATTCTGTATGCTGCCAGAATTGAAACAAAACCAGTATCTGGTTAGTAATAAAGAAAATAATCGGGTGAAAACCGGCAAAGGCAACAGGTAATAAAAATATAATCTTGAAATGTTGTACCCAACTTAAGCGAAACGAAACAGTCAGGTTGTAATTAGCTCCTGAATGATGTACTACATGCGCTGCCCAGAAGAAACGTTGATAATGCGATACAAGGTGGGCAACATAACTGCTCAAATCAAAAATGAGCAGGCATGGTATCAGCGTCCACCAATTGAGGGGCATTCGCCAGGGAACCAGATTGTATATGAATACAGCGCCATAAATAAGGCCAACTTTAAATACGAGGTTGATAGCAACATTGCCCAGGCCTACGAGCAGCGAGCCAAATGATTCACGGGCATTATACATCTTTCTGTCATGATACCAGGAATGCCACATTTCCAGCAAGGTAAAGAAGGCCATCACGGGTATAGCATATATTATCAGGTCTGCAGATCCTTTTTCAAGGTGGGTAATATGACTGTAATCAATCTTTGGTGCTCCAAAGAAGGAGGAAATGTCTAATAGTATCATCAGTTAAGGGTTGTGTTCCTGCTTTAATTTCAGATCCTGGTAAGTAGCTGCAACAAACTGCAGTTTAATTCTCGTAGGATGGAAGGTTGGCAAAGTGGACAAATATATACTAAAACGGTAAATACAATCCTGACATACGTCTGTTCGGTAATTTTTTCTTTATTTAACAAAAGAAATTCCTCGTTTAGAAAATCATTTTTCAATATGTGTTCCCGCATCTATACGGGTGATATATACTTTCAGGTCCTTGTTCATTTTGCTCTGGTAGCTTTCACTTATTCTTTTCGTTATTGCCTCTATAGCATCTTCTTTCATAATTGAAATGATACAACCTCCAAAACCTCCTCCCATCATCCGCGCACCAATTATATCTTTTTCTTTACGGCATTCATCTGCCAACAAATCCAATTCCTTGCAACTCACTTCGTATAGATGCTGTAAACCATCATGGGTTTCATACATTTTTTTCCCAAAAGCTGCAAGATCGCCATTTTGTAAATCTTTACAGCCGTTTAGCAACCGTTCTTTTTCCTGCACAATATAGAGGCATCTTTTTTTGATAACAGGATCTGAAACTGACTTTTCAATCATTTCAATCGTCACATCCCGGAGATTTATTATTTCAGGATATTTTTTTTGTATTTCTTTTATTCCCTTTTCACATTCTTGCCGGCGGGTATTGTATTCTGAAGAAGCAAGTGAATGATTTACCTGTGAATCCAGCAATACTATTTTATAGCCGTCGAGTTTCAATGGAAAATATTCATAGTCTAATGAACGGCAATCCAGCTTTATGGCATATCCTTCTTTTCCCATCATACTGGCAAACATGTCCATAATTCCGCATTGCAAGCCGATAAAATTGTTTTCCGCTTTTTGCGTCAGTTTTACCATTTCCAGTCTGCCGATACCCAATTGAAATAGTTCATTCAACGCAAATATGGCTGCACATTCAAGCGCAGCGGAAGATGATAAACCGGCGCCAATAGGAATATTGCCTGTTATTGCTGCTGAAAAGCCATGCAATAAATAGCCAGCCTTTTTCAATTCTGAAACAACGCCAAGAACATAATCCGGCCATAGCAGGCCGGAAGCATGCAGGCTGTCAAGCGAAGTTGAAAAAGATTCATTTTTATCAATTGAAAAAAGGTGAATGCTGCTGTCATTTCTCTTGCTGACAGAAAATTGTATTGCTTTATTTATTGCTGCAGGTAATACAAAACCATCATTATAGTCAGTATGCTCACCAATCAGGTTTATCCTGCCGGGTGAAATAACAGTTAACTGCGGGTTTTCAGAAAAATGATTGTGGAATAAATGCTGTATATCGTTTACTTCATTTTTTTTTGCAGATATTTCCATGACAAGGCTAAAATATGATGATACTATTTTTGTTTTCCTTTATTTTTTTACTTAACTCTGTCCGAGTTATTTAATTGCTCAAATTACGTAATGTCTTTTGCTGGAAAAATATTTTTACTCTTTTAACCGGTTTCATTTTAAAAGATCTTTTTATGAACGTTCAACGCAATTTATCATTGTCAGCCAATATCGTCAAACTGTTCTGCATCACAGTATTGCTGACCAGTACAGTTATGGCACAGGATACCGCAGTAATAAGCCTCCAGAATAACGCAAAGTGGACGATAAGCAAACATATCTACGGCCATTTTTCCGAACATCTCGGCCGCTGTATCTATGATGGTTTTTGGGTAGACCCATCACTTCCTGTGAATAAAAAAGATCGCATAAGACTGGATGTTGTAGAAGCATTGAAAAAAATAAAAGTTCCTAACCTGCGCTGGCCGGGTGGCTGCTTTGCAGACGAGTATCATTGGCGGGATGGTATTGGCCCGCGTGACCAACGCCCGAAAATGGTAAATACCAACTGGGGCGGTGTTACAGAAGATAATAGTTTCGGTACGCACGAATTTCTTGAATTGTGTAGTTTGATTGGCTGCGAACCATTCATTGCGGGTAATGTAGGCAGTGGTACCGTGGAAGAAATGAGTAAGTGGATCGAATACCTGAATTTCGATGGAGAAAGCCCTATGTCTAAAATCAGGAAGGAAAACGGCCGGGAAAAACCATGGAAAGTGAGCTTCTGGGGAGTAGGAAATGAAACATGGGGTTGCGGTGGAAATATGACTCCGGAATTTTATGCCGATCAGTACAAGCGTTTTGCATCGTTTGCAAAAAATTATCCTGGAGCGCCATTAAAAAAAGTAGTAAGTGGTGCCAGCGACGCTGATTATAACTGGACGGAAGTGTGTATGAAAAAAATTCCACTGCACATGATGTGGGGAACAGGATTACATTATTATACATTGCCTTCCGGCCAATGGAGTAAAAAAGGATCAGCAACTTCATTTGATGAGCCGGAGTACTTTGCTACAATGAAAAATGCATTGTTCATGGATGAACTCGTAACACGTCATTCAGCCATCATGGATAAATATGATCCTGAAAAGCGTGTCGCATTGGTAGTAGATGAATGGGGCATCTGGACAGATGTGGAGCCTGGAACCAACCCTGGATTTTTGTACCAGCAAAATAGTTTGCGTGATGCATTGGTTGCGGCGAGTACACTGAATATTTTCAATAATCATTCAGAAAGGGTACGCATGGCCAACCTGGCGCAAACGGTAAATGTATTACAGGCATTGATATTAACGGAGAAAGAAAAAATGCTGCTTACGCCTACTTATCACGTGTTTGATTTGTTCAAAGTACACCAGGATGCGAAATACCTGCCAGTTAACCTGAAAAGCCCTGAATATATTTCCGGTGGTAAAAAAAATCCTTCTGTAAATGTTTCTGCTTCGATAGATTCTTTTGGTGTTACACATATTTCATTAGTAAACATTCACCCGACAAAACAAATAACTACTGTTGTTTACCTGAATGATATTGTTGCAAAGAATATAAGCGGGCAAATACTGACAGCTTCGCAACTGACATCCATTAATACATTTGAAAAACCTAATAATGTTGTTATCAGTAATTTTTCAGGCTTTAAGAAAAATGGAAGCAACCTTACTGTAACCCTGCCTGCCAAATCAATTGTAGTACTTGAGCTAAAATAAATAAGTATGCAAAAAATAATATTAAGCCTTATAGTATTAATTGTTGTTATTAGTTCATGTACGATGCGTATGCCATCGGCTGATAACAATTTTAACAACCTTGCAGAAAAATATGTTCGGCTCGGATTAACAATCGGGCAATACGATCCTGACTTTGTAGACGCGTACTATGGCCCTGATTCACTAAAACCCGTTCAGTCAAAAAAAGAAATATTTCCTAAAGACAGTTTGTTAGCGGCTGTAAAAAATATGCTGAATGAGTTTAAGCCTTTTACAGATTCTGCCGGGAATGATACACTCCGTAAAAGGGCGATATGGATCAGCCGTCAGTTAACTGCCTTTGAAAGAAGAATAAAAATATTTTCTGGTGAATACGCTTCATTTGATGGAGAAGCAACTGATTTATTCAATGTAAAAGTTCCCTCTTATCCTGAATCGCACTACCAGTCTTTTGTTAATGAGTTGGATAGTTTATTGCCGGGAAAAGGATCAATTCCGGATAGGGTGCAGGCATTGACAAGTAAATTTATTATTCCGAAAGAAAAAGTAGATACTGTTTTCAGGACCGCTATTGAAGAAGCAAGAAAACGGACTAAGGAGCATTATCCCTTGCCCGCTACTGAATCTTTTACGCTTGAGTACGTAACCAATAAACCATGGAGTGGCTATAACTGGTACAAGGGAAATTATAAAAGCGTTATCCAGATAAATCTTGATTTACCTATTTATATAAACCGTGCTATTGATTTGGCTTGTCATGAAGGATATCCGGGTCATCATGTATACAATATGCTGCTTGAAAAGAACCTTTACCGTGATAAGGGCTGGGTTGAAATTTCATTGTATCCATTATTCAGTCCGCAATCATTGATAGCTGAAGGCAGCGCTAATTATGGAATCGATGTGGCTTTTCCCGGCACAGAAGGAAGTGAGTTTGCAAAAAAAGTATTGATGCCATTGGCTGGTCTTGATACCAGTAATGCTGATTTATATTTTAAAGTACTGGAAGTACAGGGTGTACTTAACTATGCACGCAACGAGGCAGCCAGGGGAATGCTGAATAGGTCAATGGATGAAAAAGAGATAATGCGTTGGTTAACGGATTATTGTTTGATGAGCAAGTTGGTAGCAGAAAAATCAATCAGCTTTATACAAAAAAACCGGAGCTATGTTATTTGTTATAATTATGGACAGGATTTGATAAAAAATTATGTGGAATCGAACGGTGGTACGGAAAATAATGTGGCTAAACGTTGGGAATTATTCGGATGGCTGCTGAGTAATCCTGTAACGCCTTCGGATTTGCTAAAAACAAAATAATGAAATGAGAAGTTTTTTTTTATTGCTGTTTTTTCCATTGCCGCTTTTGGCCCAACAATTTTCAAAAGAAGAAATAAACCGCTGGGAAAAGCAGGCTAAGCAAGTAACAATCATTCGCGACAACTGGGGCATTCCGCATATTTATGGCAAGACGGATGCCAATGCTGTGTTTGGATTACTATATGCACAGTGTGAAGATGATTTCAGACGTGTTGAAATGAACTACATCGAAAAATTAGGGCGTATGTCTGAAGTGCAGGGTGAAAAATCTTTGCATGACGATTTATATATCCGCCTTATTATAGATTCATCTGAGGCAGTTGCTGATTATAATAATAGCCCTGCATGGCTTAAGAAGTTATTGAATGCATATGCGGACGGCATTAATTATTACTTATACAAACATCCGGATGTGAAGCCTGTTTTACTGAATCGTTTCAAACCCTGGTATCAATTATTATGGACGGATGGCAGTATCGGCGCTATCAGTACCGGTGATGTAACGGAAGCGGATGTAAAGAATTTTTATCTCGGTGCGAACGAACCTGTTGCTGTAAAGAAAAATATATTTGAAGAAAACCAGGTCGGTTCAAATGGATTTGCCGTCGCTCCGTCACGTACAGAATCAGGCAATGCAATCTTATATATCAATCCACATGTTACTTTTTATTTCCGGCCAGAAGTACAGGTAGTGAGTGAAGAGGGATTGAATGTGTACGGCGCTGTTACCTGGGGACAGTTTTTTATTTATCAGGGTTTCAATCCATATTGCGGATGGATGCATACGTCCAGCAATGTAGATGTAGCAGATATGTATAAAGAAAAAGTTACGCAGAAAGGCAAAGATTTTTTCTATACCTACGAGAAAAAGCAACTACCGGTAAAACAAAAGCAAATAAAGCTTCGGTATAAAACGGATGGAGGCATTAAAATAAAAACCGTCACAGGTTACTATACACATCATGGTCCTGTAATGGCAAAGCGTGACGGGCAATGGATAAGCGTACGTGGCTATAACCGTGCTTTGAAGAGCCTGATACAAAGCTGGCAGCGTACAAAAGCAAAAGGATTTGAAGATTTTAAGAAGACGATGGAGATGAATGCCAATACTTCCAACAACACAGTGTTTGCAGATTACAAAGGAAATATTGCTTACTGGCATGGCGATTATGTACCGAAACGCGATCGTAAATTAAACTGGAGCCTGCCTGTAGATGGAACAACTGTCGCTACTGAATGGAAAGGATTACATACACTGGATGAGATTGTTCATGTGTACAATCCGGCAACGGGATGGATACAAAACTGTAACTCCACCGCGTTTACCGTGTCAGGCAGCAGTAGTCCGAAGAAAGAAGATTATCCCAGCTATATGGCACCTGATGGTGAAAATTTTCGTGGCGTGAATGCGCAGCGGGTGTTGGAAAAAGAAAATAGGTTTACCATAGATAAAATGATAGCGGCTGGTTATGATAGAAAACTTTCGGCATTCGAAATACTCGTACCCGCGTTGGTATCTTCCTTTGAAAAAAATATTTTACCTGGCAATTCTTTATATCAATCGTTGGCAGGGCCAATCCAGGTTTTGAAGCAATGGGATTTTTATTCTTCCGAAAGTTCTGTAGCTACCACACTTGCAATAGAGTGGGCAGAGAGGCTTGCCGCTACGCTACAGCGTATTTATATTGATGAAGGATGGGATGACCAGGTATCTCTTATTAAAAAATTTTCGGCCACTGCAACGGCGGAGGAGTTATTTCCTCCATTATTGGCTGTTGTAAAAGAATTGAAATCAAAATTCGACAAATGGGAGATAGCTTGGGGTGAATTAAACCGTTACCAGCGTATACCAGCTTCATATGATGATGCGAAACCAAGCCTGCCCGTTCCGTTCGCATCGGCTGCCTGGGGTATGCTGCCGTCTTATAACAGTCGCTATTATACGGGCACAAAGAAGAGATATGGTGTAAGCGGCAATAGTTTTATTTGCGCTGTTGAGTTTGGGAAAAAAATTAAAGCAAAATCATTGCTGGCAGGTGGTGAAAGTGGTAATCCTGGTTCAAAGCATTATGCGGATCAACTGGAGATGTATACAAAGGGAGAATTTAAAGACGTTTTATTTTATAAAGAAGATGTGGTGAAGAATGCAGAACGTACATATCATCCGGGAGAATAAGAATAAAAAATACTTAGAAAAATTGTGTTAATTACTTTTCCTTATATACTTGCAATATGAAAAGATACTGCCTCGCACTCGATCTCGTAGACGATTCTAAGATGATCGAAGAATACGAAAACTATCACAAAACCCCACGTCCGGAAATATTAAAAAGCATTCATGATGCAGGTGTTACGCTGATGTCCATATACAGGGCAGGCAACCGTATGTTTATGATCATGGAAGTAGATGATAGCTTTAGTTTCGAAAGAAAAGATGCGATGGATAAATCAAATCCGAAAGTACAGGAGTGGGAGCAGTTAATGTGGAAATACCAGCAATCCATTCCCACTGCAAAACCCGGTGAAAAATGGGTTGTGATGAAAAATATTTTTGAGTCAGCGGTGTAATGATTTTAAAACAACCGTATGCGTAAAAACTAAAGCTTCAGAAATCTTTATACAATAGATTTGCAAACTGTTTAAAGTAATAAATAAGAAATTATGAAACTCATCCGTTTTGGTGAGCCTGGTAAAGAAAAACCCGGCGTTGTTTTGAATGATAAATTTTATGATGTATCTGCTTTCGGGGAAGATTTTAATGAAATGTTTTTTGAGAATGATGGGTTGAAAAGATTGCAGCAGTTTGTGGATAATAACCGTTCTTCATTTCCTGCTATAAAAGAAGGAACGAGATTGGGAAGCCCGGTAGCAAGGCCATCAAAAATTGTGTGCATCGGATTGAACTATGCGGATCATGCAAGAGAAACAGGAGCGACACCTCCTTCCGAACCCGTTATTTTTTTTAAATCGACAACAGCGCTGACAGGACCGAATGATAATATTGTTGTTCCAAAAAATTCTAAAAAAACAGACTGGGAAGTAGAGCTGGCTGTGGTGATTGGAAAAAAAGCCAGTTATGTGGAAGAAAAAGATGCAGATGATTATATAGCAGGCTATGTATTGCACAATGATGTAAGTGAACGAGAATTTCAACTGGAGCGTGGCGGTACATGGGATAAAGGAAAAGGCTGTGATACATTCGCGCCTATCGGTCCATGGTTGGCTACAAAAGATGAAATAGCTGATGTAGATAATCTTCGGCTATGGCTTACAGTAAACGGGAAAAAAATGCAGGACGGTACTACAGCGAATTTTATTTTTCGCATACCTCATCTTATTTCATATGTCAGCCAGTTTATGACGCTCTTACCGGGCGATATTATTTCTACAGGTACGCCGGCAGGTGTGGGTTTGGGAATGAACCCGCAGGTATATTTAAAAGAAGGTGATGTGGTAGAATTGGGAATTGATGGTTTGGGAACCTCTAAGCAGCATGTTGTGAATTATAAAAAATGAAACGGTAAAAGTAAAACGTAAAATCATGGGCTTGCCATTTTCCGTTTCATATTTCCCGTAATTAATCTTCATATTGAAAATAACTAACGATGGATTTGCAGTTAAAAGATAAGATCATCATTGTTACTGGTGGAGCGAAAGGTATTGGCGAGGGTATATCAAAAGTGTTGGCGAAGGAAGGAGCTGTGCCTGTGATTATAGGCAGGAGTGAGGCTGATAATCTGCAAACAGTGAAGGCTATCGAAAGTGAAGGCGGTAAGGCCTTTGCAGTAACAGCAGAGTTAACAAAGCCGGAAGAATGTGCAAAGGCCGTGAAAGCAGTGATTGAAAAGTTTGGCCGGATTGAGGGCCTTGTAAACAATGCCGGTGTGAATGATGGTGTAAATCTCGAACAGGGTAGCTACGAAGCGTTCATGGCATCATTGCATAAAAATGTAGTGCATTATTACCTGATG
>JAEUVI010000575.1 GCA_016787105.1 Chitinophagaceae bacterium
CTCCTAATCCAAACGCGTTTCTTACAGAAAGTTCTCTGAAACATTTAATGGTATACAGGAAAACAAAAGGAAGAATTGCAGCAGCGTAAAGCCATGTTATAAACTGACCACCATCAGCTATAAGCCCGGTTGTCATATAAGCAGCGGATATGCAAAGGAGAACTTTTCTTTCTGCTAAAAAATAGCTCAATAGCCTGTACATTCCTATGCCTGCGATAATAATAACAAGTATGGTTTCAATATGAAATCTGTAAATATCGTATTTGCCGGTAAGGCTGATAAGAAAAACTAATGGGTTCCATACACCTGTTTGTAAATCTGCATGTAGCGGATAGCCGAGATTAATATAAGGGCTCCAGAATGGAAAGATGCCGTTTTGAAAAGCTTCACTTACATTATATCGCATAGCGAGAAAATAGTTTATAGCATCTCCTTTTAAGCTATAAACCATAAATGAAACAGGCCAATAAGAAATGATTGCAAATAGAATAATGAACAAGTAATCGTTTAGCCGGATATTATTTGATAGTGATGGAACTTTCATTATACCGGTAATATTTATGGATTACTAAAATCTCATTTAATATACTGAAAAAATTGAGCAACTTTAATTTGGAACCTTTTATTTCTGTCCATTCAAGTACAGGTTCTTCGATTCCAGATTTATTCAAATCGCCATATTGGTAAAATATTCTGCATACTATTTCGGCGTCAAAAAGCCATTTCGTTTTAAAATTTTCTCCAAAAATATTATGTATAATTTCTTTTCGAAAAATTTTAGCGCTGCACTGGGTGTCATATACATTCATTTTTGTGATGAACCCCAGAACGGTTGCAATAATCCTGCTATAAAAGTGCCGCCATTCATTCCTGCTTATATTTGCTCCTATTTTTTTAATCCGGCTTCCGAATATGAACTTTTTTTCCGTAGAGGCAATGATTTCAAAGAGTCGTTCAAATTCTTTAAATGAAACGGCCATGTCTGCATCCATGAAACCATGATAGATAGTATCAGTTTTCTTAACGCTTCTAAGCATTCCGAGACGTACTGATTCTGCCTTTCCTTTACGTTTGTCGTTTGAAAGTATTTCAGTTTTTAGCGGGAAGTTTTTTGTTATTTGATTGAGTATTGCGGAAGTTTTATCAGTGCTGCCATCATTCACAAAAATGATAGAAACATTATTATTCAGCCCGAGAAATTCGTTAATTTTTTCAATGTTTAGTCTCTTTTCTTCATTGTAGCAGGGAATTATGATTGAGAGGGATGGCATATACAGTAGCAACTGAGCCCCGGTAGTTTTATTCCTGTTTTTCCGATTAAATAGGAAATTTTAAAATCCAGCCATAACAGGGAAGATAAAAGTGATGTCAGTGTTTTTCCACCTTTCCAGTTATCAATGGATTTTTCCGGCTTGCTTATTTTTATTTTTTCCAAAAATAGCTGAAAGATCCTTAAAGGCAAAAGGGAAAAAAAGAAGTACCCCTTTTGTGTTACATGTAAGCCAGAGCTCCTGCACGCTTCGGAAAGTTCTTTTAAATTATACCTTCTGTAGTGGTTTAATAATTTATCATGGTAGGAAAATAATGATTGAAATGCCGGTGCCGTAATCAGGATTGTACTGTCTGTATCAGCAAATCGCTTATTGGCGGCATTTGAAAGTATCAATCTGTCATTTTCACAATGTTCTATTACATCAAGAAAAAGAAAAACATCAGCAGGAAGCGATTGGCTATCTATGTCGTTTATCCCAGTTATTGGTACAATTACTGATTCCGGGTAGTTATGTTTTAGATTTTCAATGAGGGGTTTTGTGTATGCATTATCGATCGCAAAATAATTTGTAGCTATTTTTTTTTGTTCAAGATTATGAAGCAAAAACATGTCACCGCTGCCAAAATCAATGATTGTACCTACCGGGGCGGCCCTTTTTTTTATAAGTGTGTATATAATTCTGCTACGTGCCAACTCCCAAGGATGCCTGCTGCGGATGTTTGTTTCATCTATTCGTTTTAGCTCGCTAATATCCATGTGCAAAGTGTTTCAAGACGTTACAGCTGCGCTTTTTTGTGGTTGAATACATGTTTTACTCCGATAAATGTAACAAATAAGGAAACAGCAATAAGTGTGACTAATGAAATATACATCAATGCAATGATTTTGTTTCCGGGGCTGTATTCGAATTTTATTTCAGACAGACCTTCGGGAATTGCTATACTCATAAAAGCAATATTGGATTTTTCTACAGGTACTTTTTGATTATTTATCCTGGCTTCCCAGTTACGGTTGTATTGCTGTATGATATTCAGCCGGCACTCTATAGTTGATTGTACATTAAACTTAAAGATATTTGGACTGAAAGCTTTTACAGTTAATCTGATACTACTATCTATAATCTTGTCATGCGAAGAAATAAATGCCCATGGAAACCGGTTAAGTGTTGCACGTAATTCCTTATTGCTAAGAAATGTGCCATAGTCAGAATTTATTGTTGGACTTATTATATTATCCTGGATAACTATTCTTTTATTATAAAACCTGCTGTAGCCATATGGCCCATCGGTAGTTTCCTTAGAATAAGTATTTGATTCAATTGAGTCGGTTAGAGAAGGGGTTGGAAAGTTATGTGGGAATCGTTCTACATAGGCATTAACGTCAGTAGTATGTAGTTTAGAAATAAATGTAAAGGGCAGGCTCATGTTTGCAAATAAAACAAGATTGACGGCTATCAGTAGTGTTAAAGCTCTCTTTCTTTTTATAAACAGAACAAAGAAAATAATAAAAAGAAGTTGAAGAATCCCCTGTATGATTGCAATATCAGCAAATGTGAAATCGCTAAATTTCGTACTTACATTTTTTATATCGGAAATGGATATTTGTGTGCCTGAATTTGTAATAGCGTAATAACTAACGATCCATAAAAGGAATGTAGCAATGATTATAACAGATTTTTTTATTCTTTTCAAGTCTATAGTTCCATTCAGGTAGTTGTGTATCGCAGAAGACGCAAGGATGATTATCCCGATAGTCGTAAAAAGCCTGGCAGTAGCAGGGTGCCTGAATGTGTTCATCAGGGGTAAATATTTATAGCACCATTCCCTGAAGAAAAAATAATCACCAAAAGAGAATAAAAGTAAAAGCAGTGAAACTGCGCAAATAAACTTTTGAAGAGCTGTGAGTTTTTGTGATAATGCAGCAAGTAAAAAAAGAAAAATGAATATTCCTGGCGAACCATTTCTCATTGCAATATCTGTATTAAGCCATACGTGTTGTTTTACGACCGCATTTGGAATAAAGAAAGAAATAAGACTGAAAGGCGGAAACGGATCGGTAAGTGATTGCTCAAGACT
>JAEUVI010000055.1 GCA_016787105.1 Chitinophagaceae bacterium
ATTCGCCAAAGGTAGAACGAAGCGTAAGCAGGTGCCTCCTGTTTTCTTCATCGAAATAGACTCCTTTTTTATCGGCGCCACCGCTGGTAAATTTCTCCATCATGTTTTTATACATCACATCCTGGTTATTATTCCGCAATGGAGTACCACCCATTCTTGCCTGGCGATAAGCTTGTTCTACAATCCAGTTTTGTTGTGGCATGTTATTGCGCACTGGTACAAGACGGTATGATATACCATCTTTTCGCAGGTACGGTTCAAAACCAAGGTCGCCATAGGGCGATGTAAAATAAATGGGCCTTTTGAAATTATTGGTTGCAATAATGCTGAGCATTATCAAATCATTCTTCATTAAATCATTCTTGCCCGGACGAAGCTCAAAAGGAATTTCAGTTAATATCGAATCTGTAGCATTCGCAGTTCCGTTAGCGATAACGGCTGCCGGATCTATTTTCATTTTGAATTTACGGATTGGGAAGCTCTGCTCATACATATCGTTTTGCAACACCTTCATTGCATCCTGCAAATCATAATATACGTTCGGATTTGTGTTTTTTCCCTGGTTGAATTGCAGGTAGTTTCTTTTATTTCCGATTATTTGTTCCGGAGTAAAGATTACATCTACCGGGTCTGCATCATTTATTTTATAACGCAATTGATTGATGTACCAGTCAATTCCCAATAAACTATTATTGATGATGCGTATATCCGGGCGTATATGCTCTACTTCCTGTGCATACCATAGCGGGTATGTATCGTTGTCTCCAAATGTAAAAAGTATTGCATTTGGCGCACAACTTTGGAGATAATTTCGTGCTGTATCCCGTGCCAGTTCTTTTGCACCGCGGTCATGATCATCCCATTCACGGCTCGCCATTAATGCAGGCACTACAAGGCACAATGCAGTCGTTACAATATTAGCAGTTTTTATATTCTGTCCTCCTGACGATACAGCCCGCACTATAAATATAACAGCAGCTGCGACTACTGCGTATAATATTCCTAATACAACACCAGTAAATAGCGCGTCCATACCACTTGATGGTGAGGAACTCATTAAGCCGATGGCAAAACTCAGCAGTGAACCATAAATTAAAAGATTGAGGAGCGATTGCTTGTCGTCTTTGTCACGTGCCATTTTTACAAATGCTACTACCGCGAGCCCAATCCATATGGCATATGCATAAAAGGAACCTACATATGCATAGTCACGTTCCCTTGGCTGGTTTCCGGGTTGGTTCAGGTAAATGACTATACCAATACCTGTCAGGAAAAACAGGAGGAACGATACTATAAAGTCAGTCCTGTTTTTCAGGAACTGGTATACACAACCTATAATACCTAATATAAATGGCAGCAGGTAAAGTGTATTGTGTGCTTTATTGTTTTTTATACTATCGGGCAACTTATTTTGATCGCCAAGGCGTTTATTGTCGAGGAAGGATATTCCTGATATCCAGTTGCCATCACGTTTGCTGCCGAAACCCTGTATATCATTTTGCTTGCCTGCAAAATTCCACATGAAGTATCGCCAATACATAAGCCCCATCTGGTAACTCACAAACCATTCTACATTATCCCTGAAGCCAGGCCTTCGTATTTGTTGTCCGCTGTTTCTTGGGTATTCGATGAGTTTGTCAGGATCTATATCCTGTGGAAAACGGTTTAATTCGAGCCAGTCAATATAAAAATCCGCATGTCCCTGGTCGTTACTACTATCCCATACACGGGGAAATAGCTGCATATCCTGATCCTCAAATTCAGGTTCCCTGTCACGGCCTATTTCTTCATATTTTGTTTTTCCCTTCACATATTTCATTGCGCCTTCACTAAACTTGATATAGCCCGGATTGTCCGGATCGGGTTTGTATGCGGCAGCGAAATGCGGCCCATATAATAACGGTTGCGATCCATATTGCTCACGGCTAAGCCAGTATACAAGGCTCATCGGGTTATCTACATTATTCATGTCAATCGCTGTATTCGCATTGGAGCGGATAAGCGAGGTAACATAGGTAGAATAACCAATCATCATGAAAGTAAAGCACCAGATACCAAGACGGAGAAATGCCCAGTTATTTTTATTGGCAAAACGGAGGCCGAGCCATATAAGAAATGCCAGCAAAACAAAGAAGAAGATAAAACCTGAAAAGAATGGCAGGTCAAATCCATTTACAAACCAGCGATCAAAAGTACCAGCCAGTTTTACCGACCATTGTATTACCGCTACCTGTACAATGCCGGTAACAATACAGCCAACAATAAATGCAATAATACCACCTTTTACAGTGGGTGTATAACGACGGAAATAATAAATCATTACAATAGCAGGAATGGTCAAAAGGTTCAGCAGGTGAACACCGATTGATAACCCTACCATGAAAAATAAAAATACAATCCAACGGTCTGCTCTTGCCCTGGCACCGGCATCATTACCTGCATGTTCATCTGCGTGTTCCCATTTCAGCATTACCCAGAACACAAGCGCAGTAAAGAAAGAAGACAAAGCATAAACTTCACCTTCCACAGCACTGAACCAGAATGAATCGCTGAAGCAATAAGCTAATGCGCCAACAGCACCGGCGGCCATTACAGTAAAAATCTGTTGAGGGGTCAGTTCTTCGCCCACTTTTACAAACATCTTACGGGCGAAATGTGTAATAGTCCAGAAAAGAAATAAAATGGTACAACCACTTGCAAGCGCACTCATCATATTTACAGCACGTGCGGGACTTGCAGGATCGTCGCCGAAGCTGCCGAATAGCACAATAAATAAACGGCCAAGCAGTGTAAACATTGGTGCTCCCGGCGGGTGTGGGTTTTGCAACTTATAAGCACTTGAAATAAACTCGCCGCAATCCCAAAAACTTCCCGTGGCTTCACGGGCAATAAAATAAGTAATACAGGCAAACAAACCTACGGCCCATCCCGTAATGTTATTGACTTTTCTGAAATTCATAAAGGGCTGATTTTGCTCCGGTAATTAATAGGAGGCACGCAAAAATAGGAGTTTTGAACGTTAGTAGTTAGAGTGCTTTCCAGTTGATTTGCTC
>JAEUVI010000085.1 GCA_016787105.1 Chitinophagaceae bacterium
ATAAAATTTATAACGGGTCAGATGTGCTTATCCTTACTTCCGCTTTTGAAGGATTGCCTGTTGTAGTAATGATGATGATGGCCTATGGAAGGGTTGTTATTTCTACTGCTGTAAACGGCATACCGGACTATATCAGCCATATGGAAAATGGATTACTGATAAAAGCAACAGATGAGGATAAAATAATTGAAGAAGGAGTAGCAAATATCCGCTTACTTATTGCAGATAAAGCACTGCAAAAAAAACTCGGGCTCCGCAGCCGCCAGCTAGCAATCGAAAAATTCAGCAGGGAAAACTTTTGCAGGGAGTACAGGCAATTGCTATTGGGAGCGCAATAAAATTAGTTTTTTACTGCAGGAATTTTACTCCCGTAAAGGATATAATGCAGCAACATTAATGACTTCGAGATTGGCCCAACAAATAATAATTTACCTGGAATATTTTTTTGCCATTCGATCATTTTTTCCAGCACAGGCCCTATAAAACCTGTAAATCCATTTTCAGCAACCTGCTTTTTATCTTTTATACCAAGGTTGCGATAAGAACGCCAGAAATAGTCATACACCAAAACATTCCTCAGAATTGAATAGCCTTCTTTTTCAAGCAATAAATGATTCTCCGGGATTTCAACTTTCGGGTCCCTGAAAACAGCGCTTGTAACCTGCGAAGAATTCAGGCTTGCATTTATAAGCGGCTTATCAATGTAGCAAAATTCATTATCGCTACTCCTTAGATACCGCATATAAAATTCAAAATCCACGACCCATTTAAAGCGGTTATCAAAAAGGAAATTCTCTTTTTTCCGGAATAGCGTACAACTTGGATTACCGATATAATTCCTCTTAAATAAGCGTAAAGAATCTTTCTTCAATTTCAATTCGTCCGACTTTCCCAGTTGAACTATCTGGATGCGGTTGTTTTCCTGTTCGTATACATTATTATAAGCCGAGAAGAAAAAATCAATAGCAGGGCTGGATTCAATCGCAGTTGCGAACTCTTCAAGGCTGTCATTTGCAGCAAACCAATCATCATCGTGCATTATTTTAATCCACTCCCCTTTCGCATGCCGTATCGCTTCATTCCAGTTTTCTGGTGTACCAAGTGGCTTATCATTGTGAAAATAGCGTAGTAAAAATTTCTCTTTATAAGCAATACACAATTCCGCTACCTCGCTGCCGGGAGAATCATCAGAAACAACTACTTCATATTGTTTATACCCCTGAATGGCAATTGAATCAAGCAAGCGTTTGAGATAATCAATACGTTTATACGACGGAATACATATAGATATAAAAGGGGTCATATCGTTGAATCAAATTTATTGCTTTTGAAATCACGATATCCCTTTATTACACTCGATATATTCTGAAAAAAATTTCCTGAGAACAGAACATTGTTTTTTATCGCTGTCTGCAACATTTTATCTCTTGCCTTAAACTCCGCAGGAAATGCAGATTTATATTTTTTACGGACGTATAAATAATTCCGCACCATAAAGTAAACCCGCTTCGGAGAATGAATGGTTCTTTTACTTTTCGCAATACTACCTGCATATCCAGCTTCTTTTTTTTCTCCCAACTTATGGTTAAGATAAATAGAAGGAAACCGAAAAACAGAATAGCCTTTTGTTTTAGCCCGATAGCAATATTCATGATCTACTTCGTCAATAAATAATTTGCGATCATAGCCTCCAATCTCTTTCCATACAGCAAGGTTTATAAGACTACCCGAAGTAATAACAGCCATTTCCGGTATATAACTATCTCCTGCATCTTTCTCCGCTACAAAATGGGAAGAAGCAACAACTGCAACAGAATCGTCGTTCTCAAAATTTTTTTTGAATGTTGAAAAATATTTCTCCGCTTGTCCCTCTTCAAAAAAAGAATCCTGGTCCATTGTAAGCAACCAACGATATCCCGCTTCGGCCGCAAGTGAAGCACCGGCATTCAATGCAGCGGCAATGCCTTCGTTCTTTCCGTTAGCTATATAATGAATCTTCTTTTCATCTGTAATAAAATCCGGCCGAACCGCTGATACTCCAGGTGTATTATCAACAATGTAAAGCCTTGATACAAATGAAAGATAAGAATTGATATTTCTTTTAACCATCTCCAAATCCGGATGGTACAATACAACTACAGCAGCTATTTCACCAGGCTTAATCATTACGTGCAATAGTTACAAGATGAAAAGGTGCCACCGCCTGCTGATACTCTGTTTTGAAAGAAAAATATTGAAGCATTTCATTCACCAGTTCAAAATTGAATACATGATGATGAATGGCCCTGGTCTGGTAATTGTTACGGATGAGCGCAAACAATTCTTCTTTTGAGCCGGATGTATTGTCCCGCGAAAAATCATGCAGGGCAATCATTTCTTCGGCATGAGTTGTATCTCGTTCGTCAGTACCCGATTCATAATCCTGCAACAGGTGCTTCATCGTAGTGTATGGACGATTATAATCAAAAGTATTTCGCTTATCAGGTAATACCAGTACAAATAAACCGCCCGGTTTCAACACCCTTTTCCACTCAGCTACTGCTTTCATAGGATTTGCCACATGCTCAAGGCTATGGCAGGAAAGAATAAAATCATAGCTATTATCCGCTATACCTGCCAAATCGGTTGCTTCCCTGATAAACTGGTGCCCGGTTTTAGTATAAAATTTATAATTGTCCCCTTCCTGTATTTTACCCTCCCACATTGTTTCGTTACTATAATTGACACCATCAATATGATTCGCAAAAAGGTATACAGGAAAAAAGCTCTTTACAGAAAAAGAACTGCTTGGCCCTCCTATTTCTAATCCCTTTTTCCCTTTTAGCTGCATAGCAATGCTTATCAGCCTCCTTTTTTCGGGGCGACGGGCATAAGATGCAAGTGTAACTGCAAGGTCTTTAATAGACATTTATAAAATTATAAAGCTTTCAAAAATCGGTAAATTTAACCAGATTATAAGTAAGAGAAAAAACATAAGTTTGCCCGATAAGATGGCGTCCAATTTTGCATAAAAACGGATATAAATAACATTTCAGCAGAAAAGAAGAAAGATGGCTTCATTTGTAGTAAACTTATTAAGAGGTGCACAAAAAAGAATACAAAAAACCTTTCACAACCCCTATAAGCAATTTGGAATAACCAAGGCAGGTATTACAGCCCTAAAACACCTACCCAAAAAAGATATTTATCACTGGAATTTCCTCGGCAAGCAGATCGCTTTTTATGACAAAGAAGAGTTCATTCACAGCCTTAAAGAGATATTCGCAGATGAAATTTACAAAATACAACTCCCCGACAACGCTCTTATTATTGATTGTGGAGCAAATATGGGAATGAGTGTTATTTATTTTAAAAGACTTAACCCTAACGTAAGAATAATAGCCTACGAGCCTGATGAAAAGAATTTTTTACTGCTGGCAGAAAATGTAAAATCCTTCGACCTGAAAAATATAGAATTGAAGAAAGAAGCTGTATGGATCGAAGACACTTTCATTTCCTTTTCAAATGAAGGTACAATGAGCAGTAAAATTGTTGACAAACCCGAAACTGCATCATCAACAAAGATAAAAGCGGCACGATTAAAAGATAGCATCAGCGAAAAAACAGTACTGCTTAAACTGGATATTGAAGGTGCCGAATACAGCGTAATAAAAGACATCCAGGAAAAATTATTTCTCATAGAAAACATTTTCCTGGAATACCACGGAACTTTTGAACAAAACAATCAGCTTGCTGAAATACTAACTATACTTACCAATAACAATTTCAAATATTATATCAAAGAAGCAGATAATGTTTACAGCCATCCTTTTTTTGATCATAAAAG
>JAEUVI010000109.1 GCA_016787105.1 Chitinophagaceae bacterium
CTAAGTTTTGCTATCATCAATTACAGTAATCACCAGTGCAGGTAGTACACATTGTTTCTTTACTAAACACACCCATACAGTTTTCTTTTACTTTTTTCTTACTTTAAGCATTGAAAAATAAAACCACTTTTATGCCAATAAAACTGATTGCAATACGTATCGCATTCTTTCTTTTCCTTCTTCACGGAATTGGGTACGCACAATTAGTAAAAGTAATTGTAGCACCTGATCATACTAACTGGACCTATAAAACCGGCGAACAGGTTAATTTCAAAATAACTGTTCTGAAAGATGGGAATCCGCTGAAGAATGTTATTGTACGCTACCAGGCAGGCCCGGAAAAAATGGAACCGGTAAAAAAAGATTCATTGGTAGTAGCCAACGGTATTTTATCTGTTCCCTCTTTCACATTAAAAACCCCGGGATTTGTACAATGTATCGCAACAGCTTTCCTGGATGGTAAAGAATACCGCGGTATCGGCGCAGCAGGTTTTGATCCGGAGCAGATAAAACCAACAGTAACGAATCCTGTTGATTTTGTAAAATTCTGGGATAGTGCCAAAGCAGATCTTGCAAAAATTCCTTTGGATGCAAGAATGACGCTTTTGCCGGACCGCTGTACTGAAAATGTAAATGTATACCATGTCAACATTCAGAATTTTCGCGCAGGTGCAAGGTTGTATGGTATTCTTTGTATGCCGAAAAAAGAAGGCAAATACCCCGCTTTACTTAGGGTACCCGGCGCCGGTATACGGCCCTATCGCGGTAATATCGCCGATGCGGAGAAAGGAATTATAACTCTCGAAATCGGTATTCATGGCATACCTGTAATACTGGATGATGCGGTATATAACAATCTTTCTGCGGGAGCGCTTAATAATTATCCTTCTATCAACCTTGACAACAAAGATCGATACTATTACAAACGGGTTTATATGGGATGTGTAAGAGCAAATGATTTCATTTTCAGTTTGCCTCAGTTTGATGGCGTGAATCTTGCCGTAACCGGTGGCAGCCAGGGCGGCGCACTGTCTATTATTACAGCAGCATTGGACCCGAGGGTAAAATGGCTTGGCGCTTTTTATCCTGCATTGAGCGATGTAACCGGCTACCTGCATGGGCGGGCGGGCGGCTGGCCGCATCTTTTCAACAAAGACAATATCGCCTACAACAATTCCAAAGAAAAAATAGAAACCTGCAGCTACTATGATGTAGTGAATTTTGCAAGGCAATTAAAAGTCCCGGGCATTTATAGCTGGGGATACAATGATGAAACCTGCCCTCCGACTTCCATGTATGCTGCCTACAATGTAATTACAGCCTCAAAAGAGTTGTATCTCGCACTGGAAACCGGACATTGGACTTACCCGGAACAGGATCAGAAAGTAAACACATGGCTGGTGGATAAACTAAAAGGAACTGCAATAAAATGATAGTATGAAATTTATAAAACAAAAAAGGGGTCCAGCTTATTGAACCCCTTTTTTGTTTATCGTAAATTATTTATCCCAGTCATCCCATTGGGGTCTTGTAAAAGGTTGTGTAAAAAACTCATGCACTTTTTTATTAAACTCTGTATTGTAACGTTGCACAGTAGCATGTCCTGATTTTGGAAGGATCCACAGGTATGCCTGGTTAAGGTTGTTGAATATTTCCAGGGTATGAGCAGGCAATATCACATCATAATCGCCACCGATAACAAACACCGGGCATTTTATAGTTCGAAGAGATGCTGCAGGAATATTCGGCGCTACTTCCATCATATGAATTAGCTTAATACCGTTTTTCGCGTCTTTGTCAGGCAATTGTTTTGCAAGCGCTTCAATTGAACTTTTTACAAAAGCATTGCCTGCCGGATCAAATACAGTAGTATCGGGAACAAGGTTAGCGCCGGTTTCCGCAAGTTTCTTTACTTTTTCCGGGTGACGCATGGCGAGCAACAACCCATTGATGCCGCCATCGCTCCAGCCGATTACATAAGCAGAGTCAATATGCAATGAATCAAGCACTGCATTGAAATCATCCGCCATCATTTCATAACTCAGCGAATC
>JAEUVI010000235.1 GCA_016787105.1 Chitinophagaceae bacterium
GGTATTTTCCGCGGGCCAGGCTATTCTTTGTGCCAAAGCCGGAGCTAAATATGTTTCTCCCTTTATCGGACGTATAGATGATAGTGGCTGGGACGGGGTGCAGTTGGTAGAACAGATTGTAAAAATCTATTCTGTTCAGAATTTTAAAACAGAAGTTCTTGCTGCTTCAATCCGCAATGTCAATCATATTATCCGTTGTGCAGAAGTAGGAGCACATGTGTGCACTTCTCCTTTAGAATCTATTTTGGGCTTATTAAAGCATCCATTAACGGATATCGGTCTTGCTAAATTCCTAGAAGACGCGAAGAAATTATAATGAAGATTTTATATAGAATAAAAAAGACGTTGCCAATGCAACGTCTTTTTTATTTATTGCCTTGACTGCTGAAAAAGTGAACTGATATTGGTGTAACCAATCAGTTCATCGGCGCGGGCTCCGAAAGGACGGTAATACACAAGTATCATGTATGTATTTTCTGTACCCCAGTAATTACCTTCCGTATTCTCAAATGAAAATTTCTGGCCGGTCTGTGCTTTATCAGGTATGGTAAGATAAGTATAGTTGTAAAAACCTTGCTTCAGGAAAAGTGTTTTTTCATAAGCCCCTTTTTCAGGGTTGAAAACCATTTTTGAATCATCGTTGGTTTCATAATTAGTCAGTTCGCCATAAACATAAATACTTTTGCCTTCATACGGTTTATTGCCCGGCGGAAAGAAGCTGAAATGCACGTATGCATAATCTGCTTGCCATAGAGGATTAATATTTTCCAGCGTTTCAATTACATACTTGCCATTCAGGTCGCGGTAATAAACGTACAGTTGCTGCTGTCTTTCCCCATCTGGTTTCAAATAAATATCTGTTTTATCTCTTCCGGTTTCCAACCGCACCATCCTGTCGCCCATCAGGCGCAGGCTACGCATATCTACCCACCGCCACTCTTTGCCTGCAGGCATTGCGGTATAACTTTCATCGCTGTATTCAAAATAATTACCCCGGAATATTGTAGGGCGATTAAGATGCAGTGCAGTAGGCCATGAATAATTCTGTACTACCGTTACAGTAAGATCCTGCGGGCTGAGTGTATTGATACGGGAATCTGTTTGAACAATAATCCGTAGCTTTTGATCTGTATTGTACCGCTGTGCATTAAATGGTTGTTGCACTTCTCCTGTCATGGAAACTTTATTATCCACTACCAGTATTCTTTTGGTAAATGCAAGCTTCGTAGTATCGCCATTCAAAAAAACTTTCAATAAATAATTACCGGAGCGTGAAGGGTAACAATTCTTATCAGGCAATACGGCCTGGTAATGCGTGTATCGTGTCAATGCAATGGAAGATTGCCTGTATGTAGTGATACGGGCATTACTAAATCCTTTGATATAATCAAAAGGATATAAAATGCTTTTTGACCAGTCTGCATTTCTGAGTTCAAATGTGTAATAATACATTTTCACATCTGCATCCATATCATCAAAATGAAGCTCCAGCTGATCACTGCTGTTTAATTTAATAATAGGATAACTGTATGGATTGCCCGCAACATATAACTGCGGTGAAAAAATATTAGATTGATAAATTTTTTCCTGTGCCTGCAAAGCAGGAAAAGCAGCAGTTGCCAGAGCCAGGAAAAAACAAAGAGTTTTAATACGGTCTATACGCATCAGTCAATGTTTACAATATTGTAAATATCTTTCAAAAAAGCGGATAAATCTGTTTACAGGCTTACTTTTGTCCGCAATACTTTAAGGCAGAAAGACAAACATTATCGCTTGAGGGTTGCAAATTTTATAGCAGGTCGTATTGCATTTAACGGGCAAAAGTCATTTTCCCGTTTCATTATCCGCCTTTCAATAGCAGCTACCACTATCAGTGTCGCGGTTATGATTGTTACACTGGCGATGGTAAAGGGCTTCAAAGAAACCGTAAGCCAGAAAATCTTCAGCTTCTGGGGGCATATCCGTGTAATAGACAAGCAACCGATGAAATCCCAGATTGCGGAAGAGTTTCCTATTTTAAAAAATGATACGGTTTACCGCTCTATACAATCCAATAAAGCGGTAGCAAGTGTAAATGCATTTGCCACGCGGTATGCTATCCTAAAAACGCCGGATGAAATAGAAGGCGTTCTTATCAAAGGGCTTGATTCAACGTATCAATATGAACACCTGAAAAAATTCATGCGGGAAGGGCGATGGTTGAAGTTTAACGATAGTACATACAGCCGTGAAATCATTATCTCTACTTTCACCGCAAAGCAGTTGAAATTAAAACTAAACGATCGGCTACTCATTTATTTTATCCGCCCGGATGGCAGCATGCGGCCAGACAAACTCACTATCGTTGGCATTTACAAAACGGGTATACAGGAATCTGATCAGCTTTTTGCTATCGGCGATCTCAAGTTAATCCAACGCCTGAATGGCTGGAAGCCGGATGAAATCGGCGGCTATGAAATTTTCCTGAAAGATTTTACCAAAATGGATGAAATAAGCTATGAACTGTATGAGCAGGAAAGCTTTCCTCAGGCATGGGATACCAAAACAATACGTGAGCTGAATCCTAATATTTTTGACTGGCTCAATATGCAGGATACAACAGGTGCTGTGCTAATAGGGTTTATGATCATTGTGGCTGTTATCAACCTTATTACCTGTTTGATCATTCTTGTTCTCGAAAGAATACGTATGATTGGGGTGCTGAAAGCTATAGGCGCCGACGACTGGACCGTACAACAAATTTTTTTACGCCATTCCCTTTTTATAACTGTAACTGGTATTATCGCTGGTGCTGTGTTAGCATTGAGCCTTCTTTTTTTGCAGCAAAAAACAGGTTTCATCAAGCTGGATGAAACCGCTTATTATGTAAGTACCGCAGCCGTAGAAATAGTATGGTGGCATGTAGCGCTGGTTTGCGCTGGCACATTGCTGGTATGCTTCCTGGTATTGATGATCCCAACTCTGATCGTAAAGAATATACAGCCGGTGAAAGCGATACAGTTCAGATAGAGCGGGAACTAAAAT
>JAEUVI010000285.1 GCA_016787105.1 Chitinophagaceae bacterium
AGTCTTCACCTAAAGCATATGAACATCACCACCCAAACAGTATTGCTTCCATCAGCAAAAAAGTTCAATCAATGTCATTCAGAAAAGGCGACTGGTATATTCCTATGAACCAGGAAGGAAATCGTTTTTTGGTTGAGGTGCTTGAACCCGAATGCGAAGACTCCTATTTCACCTGGAATTATTTTGATGCTGTGCTGGGGCAAAAAGAAGGATACTCCGCCTATGAATTTGAAAACATAGCCGCAGATTACCTGAAGACACATGAAGATGTAAAGAAAAAGTTAGACGACCGGCGTATTACCGATACAGCTTTTGCAAAAAGTGCCGGAGCGCAATTAAATTTTGTGTACCAAAACTCACCTTACTTTGAACCCGATTACCTGAGATACCCGGTATACAGGATTTTAAAATAACTATTAAACCACTACTGCTTCACGGTTATATTTATTCCTGTAATCTAATGGCGATAGTCCGGTAACTTTTTTAAATACGGTTCGGAAAGCTTTTGTATCCGAATAGCCAACATCATACATTACCTCGCTGATTGTTTTGCGCCCGCTTTCCAGGCTTTTCTTTGCCGCTTCAATTTTTACACGTTGAATGTATTCTACTATCGTATTGGAGGTAGCTTTTTTAAATCTTCTTTCCAGGTTTCTGCGGCCAAGGCATAATTGTGCAGCCAGTTCATCCACCGTAATTTTATCCTGAAATTTTGCTTCAATAATTTCCTGCGCTTTCCTGATTGATTCGTCATCGTGTGTCTTTTGTCCCGAAAAAATTATAAAAGGTGACTGGCTATACCTGTCTATATCTATCATAAATGTTTTTGACACCATAATTGCCAGATCCCGGCCAGCATATTTCTCGATTATATACACAATGAGATTTAAAAAAGAATAAGCGCCGCCACTTGAATAAATGCCATCTTCCTCAGTCATAATTTTATCATCTATCAATTCCACATCAGGAAACATTGCCCTGAAATCGTTAGCAGCTATCCAATGTGTTGCGCATTTCTTCCCTTTTAACAAACCTGTTGATGCAAGAAAAAAAGCAGCAATACAAAAACTCGCTATTTCTGCTCCCAGCTTATATTGCTCAATAATCCATGGGATAAAATCTTTGTTCATCTCTATTCCTTTAGCGATATCCCCATGCATGGCAGGCACGATAATAAGATCTGTTTTCTTTACATCACCAATCAGGCAATCCGGCACAATTGTATACAGCCCTTCACGCTGTGAAATTTCTTTTGATATACCAACCAGTTTGATATTGAAAGCAGGAGGCCTGCCCATCGCAGCACAAAGCTTATTAGATTCTGAAAAAATCTGGTGAGTTCCATCTATGTTAGGCAAACTCGTGTGACCAAGTGGAACGATTATTGAAATATTTTTCATTCAGTTTATTTAGAATCATGCAATCATTAAAAAATGAAGTTAAGAAAATCAGCCGTCGCAATCAACCCCCGGAAATGGCGGATTTACACCTTTAATCCAAATATCTTTTAATTTAAGTTTGTAAAAACGATTGTATATGGAACTTATTAACATAAAAAATGACCTGCATTTATTCGGCATACAGGTTAATACATTTCCAAAAGGCGTTAAAGAAGCTTTTGATAGGATAATCGCAATGGTGCCTGACGGAATGCAAAGGGCGCACTACGCCATCAGCTATATGGAAGGTGAAAAAATAATTTACCATGCAGCTTGCGAAGAAAAATACAAAGGCGAAGCGGAAAAATTGAACTGCAATAGTTACACTGTTGAAAAAGGCGACTACCTGGCAATAAAAATTACCGGCTGGATGAAAAGAATAGATGCTATTAAAGAAGCATTTCATAAAATGTTAAATGACCCGCGGGCTGATCTTACAAAGTCCTGTGTGGAATGGTACAAAACAGGTGAAGAAATGATCTGTATGATGAAAGTAAAATAAAAGCTGGAATGATCAACTGAATAACTAATCCCCGCTCTTCTTGTCGCGTTTCTCCCTTTTAATGTCGCATTCAGAGGCTATTTGATTGAATCCGCTATTCTAAGTTTGCGGGAAAGGATAAAAATCATACTTACATGACGGCAGAAACATACTCAAAAAAAGAGCTGAAAGTATTGCTGCAGGAAACAGCTTCGGCGTTAATACAATTATCGGAAAAATTTGATGACCGCACAATCAATATAGTCCCTTTTGCAGGAAGCTGGACCGGTGCGCAGGTAATCGATCACCTGACAAAATCAAACCGGTCTATCAGTAAAGCTTTGCTACTAAAAGGTACTGCCAGCAACCGGGAAGCAGATGAGCGTGTTGCTGAATTAAAATCTGTTTTCCTGAATTTTGATAATAAATTTAAATCGCCTGATTTTATTTTACCGGATAATGGTATTTTCAGGAAAGAAATATTAAATGCGAATCTTGCACATTCCTTTAGTAAGCTTCGGGAGCATGCAGACACGATAGATCTTTCTGACATGATTAACCATCCGGTCTTTGGAGATATTACAAAATTTGAAATCCTGTATTTTGTAGTGTTTCATACGCAGCGACATATCCGGCAACTTGAAAACATTTATAAAATAACAATGAAAAAATAAACCAAACTATTTTATGAGTATTATCAACACAATTTTGCTGGTACTGGCCTGTATTCTTCTTGTATTGCTTATCGTAGCAGCACTTGTAAAAAAAGATTTTCGGCTGGAAAAGCAGGTTGTAATCAACAAACCGAAGCAACAGGTTTACAATTACATGAAGATGATACGAAACCAGGAGCATTATAGTGTATGGGTAATGAAAGACCCCAATATAAAATTAGTATACACCGGTACAGATGGAACAGTTGGTTTCAAGTCCGCATGGGAAAGCAATGATAAAAACGTGGGCATCGGCGAACAGGAAATAATAAAACTCAGTGAAGGCGAAAGTATGGATGTAGAAATACGCTTTCAAAAACCGTTTGTAGCTACAAACTACGCCCACAACGAATTAACAGCTATCAGCGACGTGCAAACGAAATTAGTACAGGCGTTCACAGGAAGCTCAAAGTACCCGATGAATATTATGAACCTCTTCATGGACAGCCTGGTTGGAAAAGCAATGCAGCAAAACCTGGAGAATCTGAAAGATAATATAGAAAAATTGTAAGTTATATTATGGCAATAAGCAAAACTCCTCCTGCAGCCTCGGTAGATGAATACCTCAAAAAACTTTCGCCCGGGGTAAAAGCAGCCTTACAGCAATTGCGTAAAACAATTAAAGCCGCAGCACCACAGGCTGAAGAAATCATCAGCTACCAGGTACCAACCTATAAGTATCTCGGGCCGGTTGTTTGCTTTGCTGCGTTTCCTAATCACTGCTCGTTGTTTGTTATCAATAAAAATTACCTCCG
>JAEUVI010000300.1 GCA_016787105.1 Chitinophagaceae bacterium
CTGATCGTGTTTACTCTTTAATTAACCATGTCGCAAGAGTAGTAAGGCAAAAATATCCCGGTCCTTGGGTAAGCGGTATGGCGTACGCTGATTATTCGGCGCCTCCTACAAAAAAGCTATAGCCAAATACATTTGTCAGCATCGCTACTGCTTTTAATCCGAGTAAATACAGCATTGACGAATTAATTACTTTATGGAGTAAGAAAGCCGGCAAAACGGGAATGTATGATTATCTAGGGTTGTATGTTTGGGATTTGGATATACCAGGACAAGGGCAGGGAAGTGAAGTAGATAAAACAGCACTGAAAATAAAAAATTACTATCGGCTTGGTGCCAGGGGTTATGAAGCGGAATCTACACCGGGATCTATTAATAAAGGATTAGGCCATTATGTTGTATCACGTATGCTGTGGGATGTAAATACGGATGTTGCCGCTATTAAGAAAGAATTTTTCAAAAAATGTTTTGGTAAAGCAGCATCATTGATGGAGAATCTTTGGCAAAGCTGGGAAAGCTATCCTTATACTATTGTAAGAGAAAGCGACCTTGCTTCATGGATTGATACAGTTGAAGAAGCTAATCGAACAGAGGAAGATGGTAAAGTAAGAAGAAGGCTCATGCACATAAAAGTATACCTGCATTATTTATTTCTCTACAATAACTACAAAACCACATCAGCAGAGCCAGAGCTTTTAAAAATTCTTACATATTCGTATAATACTTTTGATTGGGCTGCATTCTCCGGCTATCCTGCTCTTTGGGTATTGGGGAATACTTCATCTATAGCCGGCTTAAAATTTGCAGATCCGAAAGCGAAGTATAAGATTAAGGACAACTCATTCAATAATGAATCAACCATTAACAACATCATTATTGCTGACAGGAAAAAATTAATTAGAAAGGCAACAGTAAAATCATTTATACTCCCCAGGCAGTTTCAAAAACCGGCTGTTCCAAGCCTTTTCAACGAAGCAATATATAAAAGAAACCTTACAACAACAGCCTTTACGGGCCCACATACTTTTATTTTTGAAATTAAAAACACTGGAAGCAGTAGTTATTTCGATTTTGCCGGCGGATATGTTACAGGTGGTGGTGGAGATAGGCCGATACTCCTTACCATCAGCCCTTATACCGGAAAAGAGACGCAGGATATCAAGCCTGTTATTGAAATTTCGTACACGGGAAAAAAAGACACACAGCGGATAGATTTAAAAAAACTTCCTAAGGGTTATTATATGTTAAAAGTGAATGATCCCGGAAAAATTTTCAGGATATTCTTCAGCCCCGCGATTTCCTATTCCATGTTGATAACCCCACTTAATCGTTTTTCAAGTTACTCTCTTCATTTATGTTTTTATGTTCCAAAAGGAGTAACAACCTTCCGGGTGTTTAAGGATATAGCGGCAAAATTAATTTCACCAACCGGCAGGGAAGTGGATATGAGTACGCAGAAAGCAGAAGAAATAGATGTTCCTGTTTTAAAAGGAGAAGAGGGTTTGTGGATGATTCCGTTTGTAAACGGAAAGTTTCATATAGAAGGCGTTCCGCCTTTTATAGGCATCAATCCCAATCAAATGCTAATACCAAAGTAGAATTGTAGTTATGAAGAAAAGGGTACTGTTGTACTATCCTCCCAATAAAAGATCCGTGGCGATTGAAACACTGTGTAAGGCTGTGGTAGACGCG
>JAEUVI010000332.1 GCA_016787105.1 Chitinophagaceae bacterium
GTGCTGTATACGGGGTAGAAGCAATTACAATTACAGTAGAAATAAACTGGATGGCAACGGGCAAGGATTATATGCTCGTCGGACTGCCTGATAATGCTGTAAAGGAAAGCTTACAACGTGTAGAAAGCACCATTAAAACAAATGGCTTTTCCATGCCGCGTACAAGGTTTGTAGTAAACCTTGCACCAGCGGATATTAAAAAGAGCGGTACTGCTTTTGATTTACCGATAGCCGTTGGCTTACTTGGCGCAACTGAACAATTGAATAATCATGAAGCTTTATCAAAGTATGTTATCATGGGTGAGCTGAGCCTTGATGGTGAAGTGCGATCCATTAAAGGAGCTTTACCGATTGCAATACAGGCAAGGAAAGAGGGTTTTAAAGGATTGATAGTACCAAAAGTGAATGCAAAGGAAGCAGGTATGGTGAACAACCTGGATGTATATGGTGTTTCCAATATCAAAGAAGTAATTGATTTTTTTGAAAATGATGAGAAAGGTATTGAACCAACGGTTATCAATACAAGAGAAGAATTTTTTCATTCCCAGTATGACTTTGAAATTGATTTTGCAGATGTAAAGGGACAGGAAAATATAAAACGTGCGTTGGAGATTGCAGCAGCAGGTGGACATAATGCGATTTTAATCGGTCCACCCGGCGCAGGTAAAACAATGCTGGCAAAAAGAATTCCTACAATACTGCCTCCGTTAAGTTTGCATGAAGCATTGGAAACAACAAAGATTCATTCGGTGGCAGGCAAGCTGCCGGAAAATTCGACGCTTGTTTCCAAACGGCCCTTTCGATCGCCGCATCATACTATCAGCGACGTGGCATTGGTAGGCGGAGGCGGTACACCACAGCCTGGAGAAATTTCATTAGCGCATAACGGCGTGTTATTCCTTGATGAATTACCGGAGTTTAAAAGAACAGTACTTGAAGTAATGCGCCAGCCGATGGAAGAAAGAAAAGTAACGATTTCACGTGCAAAAGTAGCGGTTGATTTTCCTGCAAGTTTTATGTTGATTGCTTCGATGAATCCATGTCCATGCGGTTTCTACAATCACCCGGAGAGGGAATGCACTTGCCCCCCGGGAACAGTACAGAAATATTTAAATAAGATTTCCGGGCCGTTATTAGATCGTATTGATCTGCATGTGGAAGTAACGCCTGTTGCATTCAGCGAATTGTCTGCAGTAAAGTCACAGCAAAATTCCGCAATGATCCGCGACCGTGTTATACTGGCAAGGGAACTGCAGGAAAAAAGATATAAAGAGCATCCGGGTGTGTATTGCAATGCGCAGATGAGCAGTAAGATGCTGAAAGAAATATGCGTTATTAACCAAACCGGGCAAAGCTTATTGAAAACAGCGATGGAGAAATTGAATTTATCTGCCCGTGCGTATGATCGTATTTTGAAGGTTGCAAGGACTATCGCCGATCTTGCGGCAAGTGATGATATAAAACCAGAGCATCTTGCAGAAGCTATTCAATACCGAAGCCTGGATAGAGAAGGTTGGGCGGGGTAAAATGTTGCTGGTTGCTTATTTCAGGTTACTGGTCAGGTCGTTTAACCTCGTAATATTATTACTGGTATTAAAATCAGAAACAATAATTACTCATTACCTGTTTTCCTGACAATCCTATCTGCAAACTTTTCAACTAAACTTTATCTTTACTCCCAACTCCACACTTATTACTAACGACTCACAACTATGAACGGCTTCAGCAATCGCATCACAAAATTGTTCGGTATACAATATCCCATCATACAGGCGGGCATGATATGGGCGAGTGGCTGGCGTTTAGTGAGTGCGGTAAGTAATGCAGGAGGATTAGGGATAATTGGTGCGGGTTCTATGTATCCCGATGTTTTGCGGGAGCATATACGAAAATGTAAAGCAGCTACCAGTTTGCCATTCGGGGTGAACCTTCCTTTATTATATGCCGATATTGATAAGCACATACAGATAATAATTGAAGAAGGAGTAAGGATTGTTTTTACCAGTGCAGGCAATCCCAAAACATGGACCGGCATCCTGAAAGAAAAGGGAATTACAGTTGTGCATGTTGTGAGTAGCAGCAAATTTGCCCGTAAGTCAGAAGAGGCCGGATGTGATGCCATAGTAGCTGAAGGTTTTGAAGCAGGAGGACACAATGGTAGAGAGGAAACAACAACAAGGGTATTGATTCCTGCAGTTGTAGATGCTGTAAAAATTCCGGTGATAGCGGCAGGTGGTATTGCTACCGGCAGGCAGATGCTGGCTGCAATGGTAATGGGCGCTGAAGGGGTGCAGATGGGCAGCCGCTTTGTGGCGAGTGAGGAAGCCTCGTCTCATATTAATTTCAAGAACGCGGTTATCAATGCAGCGGAAGGTGATACAATGTTGTCAATGAAGCAACTGACCGCTGTGCGGTTGCTGAAAAATAAATTTTTTAAACAGGTGCAGGAGGCCGAACAACGGGCTGCATCAGCAGACGAAATGCGGGCACTTTTGGGAAGAGCAAGGGCAAAAAAGGGAATGTTCGAAGGAGATTTGGAAGAAGGAGAACTGGAGATAGGACAGGTAAGTGCATCTTTGGATAGTATTTTGCCCGCCGGCGATATCGTAAAAAATGTGTGGCATGAGTTCAGCACAGCCTTACAGAATCCAGTAAAAAAGATATAATTTTAAAATTGAAAAAGGTGATAGCCAAACTGTTGAGGAAAGAATTAGCCATGTAAAGCTTGCCATACAAGCTGCAAACCAACGTCACATGAAATCTAAATTATTGCTGCTTACAATTATTACCCTGCTGGGTTTTGGTATAGTCGCCCATGCAGAAGGTACATTCAAAGTTTCCCCTCCCGGTGATAATAAGAAGAATGATATTAATGGTGCTGTAAGCGCATCTGAAAATAAAAAACCGGTGAAGGAAGTAAACGTTACCGCGTATCTTTTATCAAAAAAGGAAAAATCAGTTCTTACTGATGAAAGTGGTAATTACGCGTTTGATGATTTAAAACCCGGTACATATAAGTTTGTATTTGAAAAAATCGGTTTTAAGAAAGTGGTAAAAGATAAAGTTATTATCAAAACAGATGAAGCTTTTCAAATGAATATAGAAATGGTAGAATCGCATGATTTTGAACTGGTGCCTACACCTACCCATTTTTCAGATTTTTAATTGTTGCTTTTTATAACAACAGAAGAGGCTGTCTTTACGGAGACAGCCTCTTTTTTTCATGGCTACATGCGGCAGGCATTGACTCATTCAGTATCGTCATCATTGTCAATATTGAAATCGTCGTCTGTCTTTTCAATAGTTAAGGTTTTATGTTTTTCAAGAAAGTTGCGGTATTTGTTATACACTTCAGCAGGTTGTGTTTTGCCGTTGATGATTAACTCCCCGTTTTTATGCTTAATGCTATAACCTTCTTTTTTATTGATTAAGCCATCTTTTTCCAGCCCTTCTGTAAATGATTTGTATTCTTTTATTTCAATCTTTGCTTTTTCAACTTCTATTTTCGCTTTGGCCAGTTCTTTTTCTATCTCAGGTTTTATTTTTTTCATTTCTTTTTCGAGATCCTTCATTTCAACTTTTATCTTTTCAAAATCCGTCTCCTTTATTTTATCTATAGATTCATTTAATTCCACTTTAATTTTATTCCAATCCACTTCCTTCAGCGAAGCTTCTACATCTGCTTTTATTTTTTCAACATCTATTCCTTTCAATGCTTTTTCAATTTCAATTTTTGCGTTGGCCAGTCCTTTATCTATTTCAGGCTTAATCTTCTCAAGCTCTTCATTTAAATTTTTTAAGTCAATTTCAATATTGACCTTTTCCATTTCTTCGAGCACCTCGTCCAAATCGCGGATTTTGCGTGGCTCTTTCTTTTTGGGAATAGTATCCGTTTTTACTTTCTGATAGGGGAATTTCTGTTTATTTTCTTTTTGTTGCCATGCGAGGAGTGTGACAGAGATAATGGCCACGAATGCAATCAGCAGTATGCGGCCTGTAGTGAATAAGCCTGGTTTCATGTTTTTAATTTTTACGCCTGCAATTAGCGGGCTGGTTTAAGGTGATTTTGTTTTTCACGAATGTCTTCGTATCAAATATACGATTGATTTCGTATTTAAAAAATGCTTTTCAGGCTTAAGGGAAATTTTAACAGATGCGAGAGAGTAGGGAGTTGAAGGTTAGGAGTGCAAAGTAAGTCATATTTAGTGTAGAGTATTTAGTACTTACACTTGCAACCGGTTTTACTTTTTATTTTTTACTTACGACCGGCGTAGCATCCATTTTATCATTTCCTTCCAGGTTATTTTCTTACCATATAATAATATACCGGTGCGGTAAATTTTGGCGGTAAGCCAGGTAAAGAATAAGAACCCGAGAATAAGTAATATCATGGAAGTAACCAATTGCCAGGCAGGAACATCAAAACATATACGTGCCATCATTACAATCGGCGAGGTAAGGGGAAACATACTGCCAAAAATGGCAAGGCCACTGTTAGGATCGGTTATCGCCTTGGTCATAATTACAAAGCCAAGTATTATCGGCATCATTATGGGAAATACCAATTGTTGCGCTTCCTGTTGATCCTCGCTGATAACGCTACCAATGGCCGCGAACAGAGACGCATACATGAGATAACCACCAATAAAATAAAAAACAAAACAGAAAAGAATCAATCCGATTGGTAAGGACGATAAGGAGTTTGTTATGTTAGCCAGCATGCCCGGTGTGGCAGCCTGAGAAGAGGCAGCTGTTTGTGCCTGCTCCATCAGCGACGGAAAAATAGTAGGCAAAACGGTCATAAGCAGAAAAATCAGCACAAACCATATAGCAAACTGTGTGATGCCGACCAGCCCAATGCCAATAATTTTACCAAGCATTAACTGGAAAGGTTTTACTGAACTAATGATTACTTCAGCTATGCGGCTGATTTTTTCTTCCATTACGCCGCGCATCACCATTGTACCATAAATCATCAGTATCATATAAATGAGTACTCCGCAAACCGTTGCTACAATTGTCGCGGCTGTAGTAGAACTTTCCTTACCGGAATCAAGCGGGTTAGTGATAGTTATATCTGAGTTGATAGATTTGAATTGATCAGCTTTGATATTGGCGGCTTCCATGCGCTTAGCCTCAAGGGCATTATTGACAGCCCTTTCCACTTTCGATTTGGTAGTAATACCCAGGCTCGCTTCGCTATGGATATTGATACCTTTCGGATCGTTGATATCTATCTTTGGGATATATAGAAAGTAGTTATACCCGGCTTTCTTGTACTTAGTTTTATACCCTTGCTCAGTATCACCAGTTACAAAGTCGTACTGAATATTCTTGTCTGTGCTTTCAAGCTTACCACCGAAAAGATTGGCATCGTCTATCACCGCGATTTTCGCGGTTTCCGAACTATCGCTTATCTGCACAGCAAGTATAGCCGCGTAAAAGCCAATAATAATCAGCGGTACGAGTATCGTAGTAATCAGGAAAGATTTTTTCTTCACTCTTGTCAGGTACTCACGTTGTATAACCAGCCATATCTTGTTCATAAAATATTATTAAGCAGTTACAGGTTGAAATTGGCGGGCAGCCGGTGTGCCTTCTACCAGTTTTATAAAAATATCATTCAGAGAAGGCAGTATTTCATTAAATGATTCTATAGCCAGTCCTTTATTAATAAAATACTGCAACACATCATTGTTGGAAAAATCCTTGTCGCGGCGGATAACCAGTTCTTTTTCCTTTTTATCCTTTACTTCAAAAAGATGAATAGCGAGGTGCTCTGGCAATATGGGATTATTAAACCGGATGCGGAACAGGTTTTCTTTAAAATCCTGTTTTACCTGGGGTACTGTTCCGTCCAGTATTTTCTGTCCTTTATTTACCAGTATTATATGATCGCATATTTCTTCTACCTGCTCCATACGGTGTGTACTGAAAATAATGGTAGATCCTTTTTTTGCGAGCTTATATATTTCTTCTTTTATCAGGTTGGAGTTTACCGGGTCAAGTCCGCTGAACGGCTCATCGAGTATGATAAGTTTGGGTTCGTGTAATACAGTTGTTACAAACTGTAATTTCTGGCTCATACCTTTTGAAAGATCTTCTACTTTTTTATTCCACCAGCTCTGCATTTCAAATTTTACAAACCATTCTTTGATGCTCGCCATTGCATCTGCCTTGCTCAATCCTTTTAATCTTGCGAGGTACAATGCCTGCTCGCCGATTTTCATTTTTTTGTACAGCCCTCTTTCTTCAGGCATGTAGCCGATATGTACGATATCGTTGAGTGGGTCAAATTCTTTTCCGTCAAACATGATTTTTCCTTCATCCGGGAAAAATATGCCGGTAATCATACGCAGCAAGGTCGTTTTGCCGGCGCCATTGGGGCCAAGCAATCCGAATATGTTGCCTTTTTCTAAAGAGAAACTGATATCATCTACCGCTTTTTGCGTAGCATAATATTTTTTAAGGTTGTGCAGTTCCAAAAGAGCCATATCCATAGAATTAATCCGTAAATATAAGTACTATAAAATTTAAAGCCCACAATCCTTCGTCACACGTAAAAGGTTTGTCGTACCGAAAAAGATAATGTTACAAAAAGCGTCAAAACTTATAAAGGATATTGCGGGCTTGTTTTTTTCTTGCAACTTCGCAGCAGCTATCCACGAATTATTATTATGAAAAAGGTACTGAAATTTTCATTCATTATTATAGCACTGGCATGTTGTTCCTGGGGATATCTTGTTCACCGTACTATCAACCAGGTAGCCATTTATCAACTGCCAAAAGCGATGCGTCCTTTTTTTTATGAAAACAAAGACTCCATAGCAAGAAACGCCCCGCGTCCCGATCAGCGCCGATCTACAGATACTACCGAATTTCCGAAGCATTTTATCGATCTGGAAGCATTTGGTGATTCTGCCGGGTGGAAAATGCCGGTAAAATGGGAAGATGCTTTGACACAATATGGAAAAGATTCGCTGCGCAAATATGGGTTCCTCCCTTATGTAGTGGCGGATGTACAAAACAAACTGACCAATGCTTTTCGGCAAAGGAATAAAGACAGTATTATTTTTTATGCTACCGACCTCGGCCATTATATCGGCGATGCGCATGTTCCATTGCATACATCAATAAATTATGACGGGCAACTAACGAACCAGCGCGGCATTCATGACTTATGGGAGACAAGCGTACCCGAAGCTGTATTGGATCAGTATTCATTTTATAACGGGCACCAGGCAAAATATCTTTCCCATCCGCAGCAGGCCATCTGGGAAACTATACGCAGTTCACATGCATTATTGACTGAAATGTTTGCTGCAGAAAAAGAAGTATCAAAAGATTTTACAGATTCTACAAAATATTTCAAAGAAGTTCGCTGGGGACGTGAAAGAAGATTTTATACAAAAGCATTTGCGATAGAATATAATAAACGGCTTTCCGCATCTATTAATCAGCAATTGCTGCATTCAGCAAATCAAATTGCTGATTTCTGGTATACTGCATGGGTAGATGCCGGCAGGCCGGATCTTTCTTCTTTATTATCGCAGCCGTTTGGCAGAGCGGAAAGAAAAAAGCTTAAAAGTGAATGCAAGGCATACCGGAAGAATGATCTTATTGAAAGAAATTTATTGCTTTCCAGGCAGGAGAAAGAAAATTAATTGAAATAGCACTTAATTATAACTTGTTTAGAAATACTCAATAATCAACTAATCTTTCAACCAGAGACCAATTGATTATTTACCTTAAATAAAAGTGTCAGGCATTTTTAGGTTTCAATACGAGAGCAATCTGCCTCGCCACCCTCTCCCCATCCATTGCCGCGCTTACAATACCACCGGCATAGCCAGCGCCTTCACCACAGGGGTACAGGTTGCTGATTTGCGGGTGCTGTAGTGATTCTTTATCCCGTGGAATACGTACCGGTGAGGAGGTGCGGGATTCTGTAGCCACAACTACCGCATCATTACTATAATAACCTCTCATTTTTTTGCCAAACTCCTTAAAAGCGAGAGACAGGTTCTTATATATAAAAGAAGGGAGCACATCATGAAGCTGTACAGATTGTATGCCCGGCAGGTAGGAGCAATCCGGCTGCGTAGCGGATAATTTCTTTTCGGTAAAATCAACAAGGCGCTGTGCAGGGGCCACAAACTGGCCTCCACCAGCCCGGAAAGCTTTTCTTTCTACATATTGCTGCAAGTACATCATTCCCAGCTCTGAATCAAGTACTTTTTTACTTATTCCGCATACTTCCTCAAAATCCCGCAAATCCTTTAAATCGTAGCTCTTTACCTCGCTTACAATGCCGCTATTTGCATAGGGGTTATTGCGTTTTGAGGGCGACCACCCGTTTACTACCAGTTCGCCTGCATCCGTAGCTGCCGGGGCAATGATGCCCCCCGGGCACATACAAAAGGAGAAAACACCCCGATCGCCGGTTTGCTGTACCAGGCTATAGGAGGCGGGGGGCAGGTAATCGCCCCGCATATCGCAATGGTATTGGAGCGTATCAATTAATGATTGCGGATGCTCGACACGTACGCCCAATGCGAATGGTTTGGCTTCAATCAGTACCTTTTTTGTATGCAGTAGGTGAAAGATATCCCTTGCGGAGTGGCCGGTCGCGAGAATCAATGCATCGCCATTAATTACGGAACCATCCGCTGTTTTAACTCCCTTAATTTTTTGATCGGTAATTACAAAGTCAGTTATTTTTTTTTCAAACCAGAATTCGCCACCACAATCTTCAATTTTTTTACGCATCGCGGTGATGATGTGCGGCAGTTTATTGGTACCGATATGCGGATGTGATTCGTATAAAATTTTTTCATCTGCACCAAAATAAACAAGCAGGTTAAGTATGCGGTTTATATCACCACGTTTATTACTTCTTGTGTACAATTTGCCATCACTATATGTACCAGCACCACCTTCGCCAAAACAGTAATTACTGTCCGGGTTGACGATGCCTTCTTTATTCAGCACAGCAAGGTCTCTTCGTCTTGCTCTTACATCCTTTCCGCGTTCAAGAATGATTGGTTTAATACCAAGCTCCAATAATTGCATAGCAGCAAATAAACCAGCAGGTCCGGAGCCTGCAATTAATATTTTAGATGAACTGTTTTTTACATTTTTAAAATCAGGTAAAACCGCGTGGCGATTTATGAAAGGTTCATTGATAAATGCATTTACAGTAAGATTGATCCAGGGTTGCCTTCCCCTTGCGTCAATAGAATGTTTTATAATCGTATAACCGGATACTGTGGAAGCCTTGACTGTAGCGGCTTTCGCGATGTACGACTTAACAGTGGAGTGATCTGCTGCTTCTGATGGCAGCAGTTTCAATGTGATATTTTTTTGCATGCTGACAGGTTTTTATCCTGTAATAGATATAAAGGTGCAATAAATTTTTTTACTTAAGGCTGATAGTTCTTTATATAATTGCCGGGCAAGTATGAAAAGAGGTATATATAATCACATAACTTATTGATAAAATAAAATTGCAGCCTTTTCCATGAAATATTTTTTTTACCGAACATAAAATAGACTAACTTCAAACGCAACGATTGTAAGCAACGAGCATAGTAAATTTTTATGAAAATGCCGACCTTAAATTTTATCTTTTTTAGATAATTTTTTTAAAAAAATCAGCATAGTTCCGCTGCTTTTTTTTTGCGATTTATTTTTTTAAAAAGAAGTGGATAAAATTTTTTTTGCAGAAAAGATTTATGGATATTCGCCCTCCTGTCCTTTTTTCCACACCTGTGAAAAACTCTGAAAAATTCCAAAGGACTATACAAAACAAACAACTAACCCAATATAAAAACTGCTTACTAACTAATGGAGAAAAATGCTGAAAAAGTCTGGAGTAATTGTTTGAAGATCATCAAAGATATTGTTGAATGGCAGCATTATAAAACGTGGTTCGAACCAATAAAACCTGTATCAATTAAAAACAGTACGTTAGTAATACAGGTACCAAGTCAGTTCTTCTTTGAATACCTTGAAGAACATTATGTGAATTTATTGGCAAAGACTTTGAAGAGAGAGTTGGGCAAAGATGCAGCGCTTGAATATCGTGTAATGGTAGATAGCGGTAACAATAATAATAAACCAATGACAATGGATATACCAGGTCAGGGTTTTAGAACATACTCTAATAATGAAATGGATTTTCCGCTGGTCATAAATAATCCTGTAAAGAATCCGTTCGTTATTCCGGGTCTGAAAAAAATGCAGATAGACCCGCAGCTCAATCATATATATACTTTCGATGCTTTTATAGAAGGCGATTGTAACCGCGTAGCCCGCCGTGCCGGTAAAACAGTAGCTGAAAAACCCGGGGCTAATTCTTTTAACCCATTGGTATTATATGGAGGTGTAGGATTGGGGAAAACTCACCTCGCCCAATCTATCGGAAATGAAGTCAAAAGGGCGCATCCTAATAAAGTGGTATTGTATGTAAGCTCCGAAAAATTCATTAACCAGTTCATGGATCACAGCCGCAACAACGCTATAAATGATTTCATTCATTTTTACCAGTTGATTGACGTGCTTATAATAGATGATGTTCAGTTTTTTGCAAAAGCTGAAAAATCGCAGGATGCCTTATTCGCTATTTTCAATCATCTGCACCAGTCGGGCAAACAATTGGTTCTCACATCAGATAAGCCGCCAAAAGATCTGGAAGGTGTGCAGGAGCGTTTGCTGAGCCGTTTCCGTTGGGGCTTAAGTGCTGATTTGCAGATACCGGATTACGAAACCAGGATAGAGATACTGGAACGTAAGATGAAGGTGGATGGTCTTGAAATGCCGAAAGAAGTTGTTAAATACATTGCGTATAATATTAACAGTAATGTAAGGGAACTTGAGGGTGCATTGATATCCCTGTTGGCACAATCTTCGCTTAACAGGAGGGAGATAGACTTAGATCTGGCAAAAAAAGTGTTAAGGAACTTCGTGAAATCCTCGAGCAAAGAGATTACCATCGAAACCATTCAGCGTATGGTTTGCGATTATTTTGATGTATCATATGATAAGCTGCTGCAAAAGACCCGTAAAAGGGAAATTGTACAGGCAAGGCAGATTACTATGTTCCTTGCAAAGGCTTTTACAAAAAATTCACTGAAAACTATCGGTGAACATTTTGGAGGACGTGATCATACTACTGTGATTCATTCCTGCCAGACTGTAAAAGACCTGATGGATACAGATAGCGTATTTCGTGAAAATGTGCTGGAACTGCAACAAAAGGTACAGTTGGCAGCCATGTAATTGAGCAATAAAATTTATTTGTAAAGGCCGGCTTTATATGCAGGCCTTTATATTTATAAAAGACATTGGCTTTCAGAAATAGTGCTCCCATTTATACCTTCCTGAAAAAGAATTAATTCATCTCTATTTTCTTTTGGCATTTACCCTTTAGCTGACTATTTTTGCAGCCCTCTTGAATACGCAGTAGCAAGCTGGTTTGAAGGGTTAGAGAAGTTCTTTTATGATCCACGGTGAGGTGGATGAGTGGCTGAAATCAGTAGTTTGCTAAACTGCCGTACGGGTAACTCTGTACCGAGGGTTCGAATCCCTCCCTCACCGCCAATGTTTTGTGTAAGGCAACCATTGTTCGACTGCTTAAATAATTGCCCGGAAGTTGTCCGGCCCGGAGCAATACAATCCCAGGGACACAGGAAGTAGTTATCCTGATAGAATGCAAAGCTGTATTCTGTAAAAAAAACTTCGGGAGGTAGTTCAGGCCGGTAGAATACCTGGTTTGGGACCAGGGGGTCGCAGGTTCGAATCCTGTCCTCCCGACATAAAAAGAAAACCCGCCTTAGAGCGGGTTTTCTTTTTGT
>JAEUVI010000353.1 GCA_016787105.1 Chitinophagaceae bacterium
GTTCAATGAGAGTGTGGATATAATACATGCTACAAGTGTGCAGGTAAGAGAAGAAAGTGTGCCATCTATTGTGCAGGCAAAACAGGTAGTAGAGTGTATCAGGCTATTGCCTATTGGTTATCGTACAGTACTTAACCTTTATGCAATTGAAGGATACAGCCACAAAGAGATAGCGGATATACTTGAAATAGAAGAAAGCACCAGCCGAAGCCAGTACACCAGGGCAAAGGCAATGCTGGAAGATATTTTACTGAGAAAGAAGATTATTGTAAATAAACCAAAACATAGCGTTGGGTGGTTTGCAGCAGTGAGCAAAAGATAAAACGCAGTATTAAACCTTATTGAAACGTTTGCTGGTTATGGAGAGTAATTATAATAGTGACAACTTCGAACGGCTTTTGAGAGAAAGCAGCGACCAGTACAGAATGTACCCGTCTGAAAGTGTTTGGAAAAATGTATACAGAGCACTTCACACACGAAGAAAATGGTTTGGTATAGGATTTCTCTTACTAATGCTCTCTGCCGGATTTGTTACTACCATTATGCTTTCTAATCCTGTCGATACTTCCAAACAGGTAGCATCCTCCATCATTAAACAATCAGCCACTTCCCCCGGAGCTGAAACAAAACCTGAAATAAATAAAGACGAAACTTCGCTTTCACCCCTATACAACAATAGCTTTACTGTAAATACAAAGGGGAATTTTTTAGCCCCGGTAGATCCCTTACCGGATAATATAAGCACTACAGATCTTATTTTCACAGAACAATCATCTGTAGAAACAATAACTGACAATTCAACAACTGATATTGTAAAAACAGACAACACAAGCAAAGAAGGGCAACAGTCAACTGCTTTTGCAGATGCTTCCGGACCGACTACATTTGAGCCAATCAATATCAGCATTTCAGATGAAGCTACTGATCAAAACCTATACTTTACAACTACCAAACCCGAGAGCAGGAAACTAACTACAAGTACTTCTTTAAATAAGCCCGCGGGCTTCTATCCTTATTCTATAGAAAGTGTAATTAACTCTTATGTAAAGAGACACAAGAAACTTTCGTTCCAGTTTTATTTTACACCAACAATAAGTTATCGTAAGCTAAGTGAAAATAAATCTTACTTACGATCTGTTGCATACAATCCTAATAATACTGTTCCTCTTTACTACGATGTAAATAAAGTGGTAACCCATAAGCCCGATATGGGCCTGGAAGCCGGCATAGCTGCACGATACGCAATTGGTAAAAAAATGAAACTCCGTGCAGGACTACAGTTTAATACAAGCCGCTATGATATCAAAGCATACAGATCCGCAACTGAGGTAACAACCATTGCATTGAATACCGGAAACTTTATACCAGACTCAGTCAATACAATCAGCAACTACAGAAATTTTAATGGCTATAAATCTGATTGGCTGCACAATTTGTATTTCCAGGTTGCTGCGCCTATCGGTTTGGAATTGCAGCTTGCTGGTGATAATCGCATAAAATTTGGCGTTGCCGGTACCATACAACCGACATACATACTCAGCGACAGGGTTTATCTCATTTCCACCAATTATAAAAACTATGCAGAGGTTCCATCACTTATTCGCAGATGGAATGTAAATACCAGTTTCGAAGCATTTGTAGGGTATTCTACCGGCCGTATGAACTGGCAGGTTGGCCCGCAGGTAAGGTACCAGTTGCAGTCAAGCTTTGTAAAAGAATACCCGGTAAAAGAAAATCTTTTTGATTTCGGATTAAAGATTGGCGTTTCAGCCAATAGGTAATCAATACTAACTGCCCGCTTTGCTCAAAATATCCCGGTCGCAATATGTAACCGGGATATTTATTTTGTATGTTTCATTTAATTTTGCCGCATGAAAAAAAGATTGTTATTCATTATCCTACCGGCTTTTATTCTTAGCGCAGGTTGCAAGTCAAAAAAAGAAGATAACACTAAAACTAAAGATGGAGAAGTTATTCCTATTCTATCCTATATACAAAGCCAGATCGCTCATGTAGATACCTCATTGTACCAGATAATAAAACTTACACCAAGAGATAGCCTTAACTGGGATACCGCATATATTAAAAGAGAAGAATTCCGTGGTTATGCAAAAGACTTTCTTGATCTCCCTGATCTCACCCAAAAAAAATACGCTGACAGTTTCGAAGAGTCAAAATTCTTCGATGCAACATTGAACCAGGCTGTTTTTACATACACGCCGAAAGATAGAAACAATGAAATCCAACGTGAAGAGATAACAATTGAACCCGGTACAGATGGAAAAGATAAAGTGAAAAATATCTTTGCTGACAGAATCATTAATTCAAAAGACAGTACAGTAAATAAGAAAATGCTTTGGGTGGTAGATGAAGGCTTCCAGGTAACAACAATTATCCAGAAAACAGGACAACCTGAATCAATCAGTACGTTGAAAATAAATTGGAATTAAACTGTTTTCAATGAAAACTGTTCTTAATTTGAATGACCACAGCAGAATTTCAACATATCGCTTCCACTATACCACACCAACCAGGTATTTATAAATATTTTGATACTGCTAAAGAGTTATTATACGTAGGGAAGGCAAAAGATCTGCGTAAAAGAGTTGGTTCTTATTTCAGCAAAACCTTTACGAGCTACAAAACACATGAGCTTGTACAACGAATCAACCATATAGAATTTACTATTGTAAATTCTGAACAGGATGCGTTCCTGCTGGAAAATTCGCTTATAAAAGAATTCCAGCCACGGTTTAATATCAATCTGAAAGATGATAAATCCTATCCTTTTATTGTCATAAAAAACGAACCATTCCCAAGGGTTTTTTTAACACGAAAAAAAATTGAAGACGGTTCCGAGTACCTTGGCCCCTTCACTTCTGTAGGAAAAGTAAGGGATTTGATCAATTTTATTAAGCAAACAATTCAACTCCGCAATTGCTCTCTCAACCTCAGTGCTAAAAATATAGAAAAAGGGAAGTTTAAAGTTTGTCTCGAATATCATCTCGGTAATTGCAAGGGGCCATGTGAAAAATTGCAGACAGAAGAAGACTATAATGAAAGCCTGGTTCAACTAAAAAATTTGCTAAAGGGAAATCTATCACCGGTTATTCAGCATTTCAAAGCAGATATGAAACGCCACGCAGAGAACCTTGCTTTTGAAAAAGCGGAACTGGTAAGAAAGAAAATTGAATTTCTTGAAAATTACCAATCCAAATCAGTTATAGTCAGTAGCCGACTCGGTGATGTAGACGTATTCTCCATTATAAAAGAAGAAAATATTGCTTATGTAAACTACCTGATGCTGCGCAATGGTACGATTGTACAAACACAATCATTGAGATTTGAAACACACCTGGATGAGCCTCTCGAAGAAGTATTGAGTTTCGCCATTGCACAGTGCAGGGAAACATTTATCAGCGACGCAAAAGAAATAATCATTCCGTTTGAAATCGAATATCCGGAGTCCGATATTGTTATTTCAGTACCAAAAGGAGGCGAAAAGAAAAAGTTATTGGATTTATCTGTAAAGAATGCGGAATATTTTATCGCTGATATAAAGGAAAAGCAAAGATTAAAACTCACAAACAGGCTGGCCGATAAGATGGTGGTGCTGGAACAACTACAGGAAGAATTGAAGCTAACAGAGCTACCGGTGCATATTGAATGTTTTGATAACTCCAATTTCCAGGGTAGTTATCCTGTATCAGCAATGGTATGTTTTAAAAACGGTGAGCCAAGCAAAAAAGATTACAGGCATTTCAATGTAAAAACAGTAGAAGGTATCAATGATTTCGCAACGATGAAAGAAGCTGTATACCGGCGATATAAAAGGCTGAAAGAAGAAAATCAGTCTTTTCCCCAGTTGGTAATTATTGATGGCGGTAAAGGACAATTGAGTGCAGCATATGAAGCAGTAAGCGAATTAAATGTTGCGCACCTTACAACACTTACCGGGCTTGCAAAAAACGAAGAAGAGCTTTTTTTCATTGGTGATACAGAATCATTAAAACTGCCTTATAACAGCGAAAGCTTGAAGTTAATTCGTCGTATCCGTGATGAAGTACATCGCTTTGGAATCACATTTCACAGACAGAAAAGAAGCAAAGGCACATTTAAAAATGAACTGGAAGATATTCCTGGTATTGGAAAAAATACTGCTGATACATTATAGAAGGAATTAAAATCAGTAAAAAACATTCGTCAGAAAACAGAAGAAGAACTAACAATCATTATTGGAAAATCAAAAGCAAAATTAGTTTTTGCTTTTTTTAATAAGCAATGAGGAAGATATTACACAGTACAGATCAGCATTGACAAGATGTACCACGACTGACTTTATGACAAAAAAATGGGGCCCGGATAGAAATCCAGCCCCGTTTTTAAAATCCAATATCCTATGAAAAACCGTAACGAAAATACAACATTTATTTTAATAACCTATAGAAGATCTACGATTTTGTTAACTTTTTCTAAGTTATTTATCCTGAGTTTGTTAAAAGCAAAACCCCCGCTAAGCGGGGGTTTTGAGTGTATTCTGTTTAAAAAGTTTGACTTAATAAGACCACAGATTTTGTTCGTAGTCGAAGATTTTATTCTTGATATTATCTCCTTCGAGTAATGCAAGAATAGGATCTTTAACATAAGTACGGATAAACCTGTTTTGTGGGTTTTCAATCGTTGATTTGATGATATAGCTGCTGAACATTCTTGTTTCAAACAACTCTTCCCAGGTAAGACGGCTTACACCCATATTTTTAGGGTTATAAACTTCAGCCCTCGCAAGAGACTCTCTCAAATCTGGATAGTATATCCAGAAAAGTGGCATAACACCTCTTTCTGTTTTACCATCTGTTGCTGTAATCGTTTTAAGAGGAGCAATTCCTATGATTCTGCAAATCATACGGCTCGACTCACGATCAAATACCCAATCCTCTTTCAATCGAAACTTCACGATTTCATTAGGATCAACAGTACTACAAACAACTGTATACTTTGTAATTTTAGTCGGGTCATTAATGTCATAAACAGGAAGTGTATCACATT
>JAEUVI010000422.1 GCA_016787105.1 Chitinophagaceae bacterium
GGTCTGTCCTCTTGTATATTTATAAGAAACTGTTGCCCCAGCAGGAAGATTTTTGTCAATATGCTTTACGATCAAGTCCTGTATTTCCTGTGCAGATTGATTGTTTACCAGGCGGCAGGTTATTCTTGCCATTGCATTACCAGGGATAATATTTGAGTGTCCTTCCGGTGCTGTATACCCGCTTTGCAAGCCAATAATTTCAAGGGTAGGGCGATACCAAACCCGTTCCAACGGCGAAAAACTAGTGTCGCCTGTTTCTGCCGTTGTGCCCAGCAATTTCATATCATCAGCTTTATCATATGGTATTTTCTTTATCGTTTCCTTTTCTTCTAAAGTGGCGGGTATTACTTTATCATAAAAACCTTCCACGGCTACATTGCCGTCTTTGTTATAAAATGACGCAATGATTTGAGACATTGCTACAGCTGCATTTGGTGTTTTTCCTCCATATTGTCCGGAATGTGCGTCTGTATTAGCTGTTTTTATGCTAAACTCCATAGTTGCGGCACCTCTTAAGCTCATCAAAATAGACGGTGTTGTTTCACTGTACTGGCTGCCATCGGCATTTACAGCAAAGTCAGCTTTTAGTAATTCTTTGTTCTTAACAAGAAAATTTTTAAAATTCGGGCTTCCTTTTTCTTCTTCGCCATCAAAGATGAATTTCACATTCACCGGCAGTTTGCCATCTGTACGCAACATGGCTTCCATCGCCCAAATCGTTATCATTACACCACTTTTATCATCACTTGTGCCACGGCCAAATATTTTCCCATCTTTAATTACCGGTGCAAAAGGTGGATTCTCCCATTCGGATTCTTTTACCGGTTGTACATCATAGTGAGCATATATCAACACAGTTGGTTTGCCGGGGGCTTTGTCCCAACTACCATATACCACCGGGTTTCCATCTGTAGGTATGAGTTGTGCTGTGGTAATTCCTGTCGCTATCAACTTATTTACGATCCATTCACCGGCTTTCTCAACATCTGGTTTATGTGATGGAATAGAAGATATACTTGGAATGGAAACCAGTTGAACAAACTCCTCCAGGTGTGCATCCATTTTGTCATCAATATATTTTTCATATACAGACAGTGATGATTCGGCTTTTGCTTTTTTGCTTTTTCCTTTTTGTGCCACTAAACCTGTAAATGGAAAAAAGCTTAAAACTGCTAGAAAAATCAGTGCAGCGATTTTTGATTTCATGTTATTAGTTTATTGGTAAAGCCAATACTTGATTTATCATGGACTACTTTTCTTCATTTGCTTTTAATACCCGTAAAAAATTTCCGCCCAGTACCTTGGTAATATCCTGCTTGCTGTATCCTCTTTCTGATAGTGCTTTTGTTATTAACGGATAAGTAGTGACATCATCTAATTCCAAAGGAGCGGATTCGATACCATCAAAATCTGAGCCCAGCCCGACGTAATCAATACCAACCAGCTTTATGATGTATTCAATGTGATCAATCAGGAGAGAAAATGCTGGCCTGAATGCGTCTGTTTCCGTTTTATACTTTGTAAATAATTCACTTTCTACGTTATGTTCCG
>JAEUVI010000431.1 GCA_016787105.1 Chitinophagaceae bacterium
CGTCTGTATATGCAGGCGGCGTCGGCACCCAACGTCCGGGAGTATCTATCACCGTGTACTTAGGATAACTCCTTGTTTCAGCATAGTTATCTTTCTTGCTCCAGTCAAGTATTGCAGTGCCGATAGTATCTGCAAATGCAACCGTATTTTTAAATACATCTTCCGGCATACCATGATCAGTTGCAAGTTGCTTCAGGCTATCAACATACTCATCCATACTTCCCGCAGGAAAAGTAACAGCTTCTCCTAATTTGCAAAAAGCTAATATGGACGCAAATTCGAAATCTACATTTTTACCCGCAGTAGGCTGAGGCAATGGTTTCAGGCCATGTACCTGGCCGGCCAGCGATTGGTATTTGTCCGGGAAACCGGCAGCAATTACTTCATAAGCAGCTATACTTGCATACAAATAATTACGCGAGGCTACAATGGGACTAAAGTTATTTCCCATCACTACACCGTTCAGCTCATACACTGTATTAGAGAAAAGTAACGGGCTATGTAAAACGACCTGGTAATCGTTTTTCTTATTGCAGGCTTGAATAGTAAGCAAACCTGCAATAGCAAAAATTGCTATACGCATATATTGTTCCTGTTTTTAACGAAATAGAAAAAAGAATAACCCCATCAAAGGCTTTAGCATTCCGGAGGTTGAGCCGGAGTTAATGGATTGAATTGAGAAGAGTATGAAACTTCAGGGGAATAAAGACTTAATTGAATATTTTCCGCACTCAAAGAATATGAAAGTTCATCATTTTGCAAAAACTCGCTCATCATAAGTTTGATGGCCGGAGGCTGATTTCCTTTCTGCGGCATGCCATCATGCTGCAGGCTATTTACCGTTTTAAAGAAATCTGATTTAGCTACCTGCAGATCATTTTTTTCTGTGTGTGGAATGCAAAGCAGGTATAATGTATCTGCAGAAATTTTGCGTTTTACAAACTGGTATATTTTTCCCTTATACTCGGTTTCGCCATAATAGGTTTCATATTCCGCCCAGTCAGTATAATAAGGAAGATTCAATGGAATTTTTACTTCAACCAAATCGCTGGCATCATAATCACCAGCATCTAATTTTTGTTCCAAACGGACAGTAGACTTTTTCTCCATGTAGGAAAGCACCCACTTGTATCCACAAAAGTTGAATACAAGGATCAGCAGAAACAGTATGGAGCCAATTTTCTTCAAGCCGCTAAAGTTAACAAATTATTTTACTTGATAAATTTTCTTTTGAATACCGGCCCCGGTAATGGTAAGGCTTTTCCACCTGGAGGGCAAAGCAGTTTTTAATTGTACAAGACCCGCGGGGGTAATATCAATGCCGCCAAAACCATTTAAAACACTCTGAATCAATCCACCGGCACCAGTTGAAAAATACGGGTTTGTACCTCCCTTTGTTTCTGCAAGTACATTAAACGGAGGATTTTGATTGGGAACATAAGCTTCTTTAAAGAAGTGATATGCTTTTTCTCCTTCGCCAAGCCGGGCATATAATAAGGAAAAGATCGCCTGTGTCATAGCAGGTGTCCCCTCATCAGGCACACGTGTTTCATAATATTCCATATCTTTTCTCACCTGTTTTGGATCTGTAATTTCCTTTAAAGGATATGCAAGAAGGTTTACATCAGCTTGTTTAATACCCTCACCCTTGTAGGTAGCATGTTCCCTTGTTACACCATTTTCCATTTTTAATATCGGAATATTCTGATAAACGATCATCCAATCTGGATCTGGTGCCAGGCCTATCAGCTTTGCCGCATCAGTTGCATATTTTAAAGTAGCCTTTGCTGCCGCATTGGTAAATGCATTGTTGTCTACATTCTCAGCCCATTCATCTGCAGCAACTACATTTTTTATATCATAGTGACCTGCACCATTTCTTTCAACCCGTGAAGCCCAGAAATCAGCGCACTCTTTTATTACAGGAAACCCTTTTTCGCGGAGCCATGTTTTGTCTTGTGTTACACAATAATAATTCCACGCTGCAATAGCTACATCGGCAGTAATATGATGTTCAAAAGGACCGCTCAATGCCCATACCGGCGTTTCTTCATTGCCGCTTGCTGCACTTTCCCAAGGGTACATAGCACCTTTGAAGCCGTGTGCAAATGCGTTATGTTTTGCTTCCTTTAACCGTTCATAGCGATACTCTACCATACTTTTTGCTATTTCCGGATGAAGAATGAGTATTGCGGGATACATCCATATTTCAGTATCCCAAAACACATGACCGTTATAACCAAGACCACTTAATCCCATTGGTGAAGGGGAATAAGAAGTGCCTTCTCTGACAAAAGAATATAAATGATATAAAGCAGAACGAACAGCAAGCTGCGACTCTTCATCGCCTTCTATAATTATGTCGCTTTTCCAAAGTTCATCCCATGCTTTGTTGTGAAAATTGATTAGCCTGTCATGCCCTTCCAGTTTGCAATATATAGCATAGCGTTCCGCCTCATTTAAAGGATCGTCATGCTGTGCGGTAGATATAGAAGCACCTGCAATACTGAACTTGTAGGTTTCTCCCGCTTTCAATTTCTTTTTGAATTTCATCAGGTGCATGTTGTTGTCCCACATTTCATGAATAATGCGTGGTTCACTGCCATGCTGCTCATTAAATAAAAAACTGGTAGATGAAGCAAATAATAATTTTCCGGTAGGGCTTTTGGCAGTAGAAGACAACAGGCTGATTGTAACATGCGGCCTGTCAATTTCATTGTAATAATTCTGCACATCCCGCAACGCATCCGGCGCTTCCATAACAGATGCAGCTGTGATTTCAATATCTTTTTTGGGAACAATCGTCACATCCGTCATACCGCAATAAGGCAAATGCCGCAATGCATAATACGAGTAGCTTATACTGGCTGCATCTTTATAATCAAACGAAGTTGTAAATGCAGCATGTTTCATGTCCAGTTCCTGGTGCATGTTTGTTACGTCTTTTGCGCTTAGCCTTCTTCCCTCAATTTCAAGATACATATTCAGGAAATTGAAGCTTTTCAGGAAATTGCTGACTCTGCCACGCCCATACTGATCATATGCACCGTTGAGCACTACGTCTTTAATACGAAATGGCTCAGGTGCAGATACAATTCCGATCATTCCATTGGCAACAGTAATGCCGTAATAGTTGGATGGATCAATTTTATCTGCTTTAATTCTCCATGTATCTGTTTGCGCAAAAGATGCAACGCACACAGTCAGGAGAAAAAGACCGGTAAACAATCGTTTAGCTAACATGCAACCGAATTTAAGTGGAACAGAAATATGATGAACACCATTTACTTCGCGGCAATCATACTGATTTCTACATTGACAAACTTTGGCAAGGCAGAAACCTGTACTGTTTCCCTGGCTGGGAATGAGCTATCAAAATATTTTCCATACACTTCGTTAATCTCACCAAATCTGTGCATATCCGTAAGAAAAATAGTAGTCTTTACCACATCATTAAAAGTAAATCCTGCTTTCTGTAATATCGCTTTCAGGTTATGCATTACCTGGTGTGTTTCCTCCTGCAAATCTTTGTTCTTCAATTGCCCGTTCACCGGGTCAATACAAATCTGTCCTGATATAAAAAGTGTATTGCCGGCTAAAATTGCCTGATTATATGGCCCTATTGGAGCTGGTGCGCCGGGGGTATTAATGATTGTCTTATCCATAGCTGTTGTTTCAATTAAGTAGAGCGAATTTAGCTTTATGTGTTTTCTTTGCAAAAAATAGAATATGCGGATAGCTGTAGCGGCTACAGTAGATCAGAAAGATGAATTATTACGGCAGGGTATAGCCATTGGAGTAGAAATAGAATGGATTGATACTATAAAGGATACTCCGGATGCAGATGCTGTAATTGATTTACTATTTGATACAAATGAAGAGGAAAGGCTGCAATGGCTAAAAGGTTTACATAAAAAAATAATCATCATTAATTATGTAAACGGCCCTATCAAAAATGAACCTTCCCAAATTATAAAACTGAATGGGTGGCCTGGATTTCTTTCACGTCCTGTTGCTGAAGTATCCTGCAGTGATGAAAAAATAAAAGAGAAGGCAGAAAAAGTATTCATGGCATTTAACAAAAAAACTGAATGGACAACTGACACTCCTGGATTTATCACAGCAAGGATAGTCAGTATGATTATTAATGAAGCATATTTTACACTACAAGAAAAAGTGAGTACTAAAGCAGAAATAGATATTGCCATGAAAACAGGTACTAACTACCCTTACGGACCATTTGAATGGTGCGATCGGATCGGTATAAAAAAAATTTACAGTCTCCTGAAAAAGTTAGAAACGACAGATACCAGCTACAAGCCCTGTGATTTACTTACAAAAGAATCCGCAAATTAATGGCCTACATATTAAATATAGATACCGCCTTGGAAACTGCATCCATATGCCTGTCGAATGAAGGTGAGTTGATTGGATTTTCTGAAAATGAAAAACAAAGGTACCAGGCTGCATGGTTGCAACATGGTGTCCATAAACTCTTGGCCGTAGCAGGTATACAACCAAAAGATCTACAAGCTATAGCGGTAAGCAATGGCCCGGGATCGTATACAGGGCTAAGAATAGGATTATCTTCTGCAAAAGGTTTGTGTTATGCATTAAATATTCCTTTAATAGCGATTAATACACTCGATATGATGGCTGCTGCAGCGATACAGAATGAAGCTGACTTATTCTGCCCGATGATTGATGCAAGAAGGATGGAAGTGTACACAGCAGTATATGATAACAAATCCGCAAGAGTTGTAGAGCCACACGCCTTAATATTAAATGAGGAATCTTTTATTGATATACCAGAAACAAGTACAATTTTGTTTTTTGGCAATGGAAGTGTGAAGTATAAAACAATCGCAAAACGTAAAAATGCAATATTTAAAGAGGTGGTAATTAATGCTAAAAACTTAATAAATATCTCTTATAACCGTTTTCGCATAAAAAACTTTGACAATATTGCCTATACACAACCATTTTACATCAAAGAATTTCACAGTTCTGTTAGATAATAAAAAATCGAATTTGATAGCAATAAAATTTTCACTTTATAAATCACTGTAAGTATTAAATTTGTAATGTCAGTCTTATTTTTTCACAGAAGCTAAAGCTAGGGGGTATTACGCATGAATACTTCAGAACTACCATTAACCTCAACGTCAACAAATGGCCTTTTCCTAAAAGTTGATCTCTACAACGTGAAAAAAGCGGCACTGGTACTCCGTGCCCTAAATCACAAATTGAGGCAACAAATCCTCAAACTGATTGATGAACATGGCAAAATGACTGTAACTGAGTTGTATGTAAAAATGCGTCTCGAACAGTCAGTTGCTTCACAGCACCTGGCCATCCTTAGAAAAGCTGGTTTTGTAAAAACCGATAGGGATGGTAAGTTTATCTATTACTCAGTGAATGGAGAAAGAATGGAAGAAGTAAATCAGTTTGCACATGACTTACTGAGCTAACCGTTGACTGAAAAAGTTGCACAAGAGCGGGGCTGTCACAGCTTCGCTCTTTTTGCATTTATTAAGGTAAATTTGCATTTTAAAATTTATAAATATGTTTATAAAGCAACTATATACAGGATGCCTGAGCGAATCAGCTTATTACATTGAAAGCAACGGGGAGGCAGCTGTGATAGATCCGCTCAGAGATATTGATGAATACCTGCATATTGCAAACGAACGAAAGGCTGCTATTAAATATATTTTTGAAACACATTTTCATGCAGATTTTGTAAGTGGTCATATTGATCTAGCAAAAGCAACAGGTGCTCAAATTGTTTATGGACCCGGTACTGTTACAAAGTTTCCTGTGCATATTGCAAAAGACGGGGATCTGTTTAAAATTGGCAAACTAACGCTTAAGGTATTGCATACACCCGGCCATACCTTAGAGTCAAGCTGCTACCTGCTTAAAGACGAAAATGGAAAAGATCATTGCATCTTTACCGGTGATACGCTGTTTGTAGGTGATGTAGGCAGACCGGATCTTGCACAAAAAGCAGGTGAGCTAACTACAAACGATCTGGCAGGTATGCTATATGAAAGTTTGCAGAAGAAAATTATTCCATTGGCTGATGAAATAATTGTTTATCCTGCTCATGGTGCCGGAAGCTCCTGCGGTAAAAACCTTGGGCCAGATACATATAGTACCATTGGTGATGAAAAAAAATATAACTACGCACTGAAACAGCAAACCAAAGAAGAGTTTATA
>JAEUVI010000465.1 GCA_016787105.1 Chitinophagaceae bacterium
CGGAACAGATTACAATATCATTAAGAAGCATTATTTACCCTATTGATAATGCCTACAACTTCCCCCGGCCTGGTAAGTGGAAATGTGTCGTCTATAAACAAAGAAACAAATGCTTCATAATGCGCCAGGAAATGTTTGCGAAAAGCTTTATCGCTGAATAAATATTTTACATAACCCAGTTCCCGCTTTATCATCAGCAATTCAAGATAAGGCTTTATATATTGTTCCAGGATATCCCAAAATTCAGGGTGATGAATATAAATGGCATCTGCGGCGGCAGCATTCGCCATTTGATTGTTCCAGGCGTATACCATGGCTACAATGTTATAGCCCGTCATCTGCCGCTTTATTTTTTGTAAAGTTTCTTCGCTGCTATCGCCTGTTTCAATACGATTATTATCTAAAAACCGTTCCCCTTTTTGCGCATATTCAAGGGCAAGTTCTTTATTAAAACCTTTCTGCAACAGTTCATATGCGAGCAGCAGGTTCATTTCTTCTTCCTTCAAATCTCCTGCAACAGGCAGCGGGTCAGTTTGCTTAGTTTCTTTTTTAAAAAGCAACTCTATAAAGCTGCGCTTCTTTGCATCTTCCACTATTACGGCCGCTTTTGCCGCTTCAAGATATTCGGTAAGATGGTAATTGTGCAATACAATGTAATCAGTATGCGCAAAGCAATAATCCGGCTGCGGCAATTTTTTAGAAATATGTATTGCGGATGGCGATTGTAAACCAGGCGGCAGGTTGCTTAGCCGCACGATTACAAAATCGTAATCGTGCAAAGGTTGCCAGTCGAAAGGAATGTACTCATGAATAAGTGTGTAAATATGGCCGGTGCGGCTTTGCGCTACGAGGTGACTATACCAGTTAGTATTGGGTGATGACATACAATTATATTAATCTCCCCTCAAACGCTTTTTTTAAAATACTTTGCCTTAATGCCTCTGCCTGTTGCAGGCTTTGGGTTATGCTTTCTTCCATTTTATCTGCTACGCTGAATCTTCTTTTGTTTTTTTACTTACAGGTAAAGATATTACCGACGCACGCCATTGAAAACCCTTTTGCCAGAATGGCCTTTTTCCATACACTGCACCTTCAATAATAACAGGCGAGCCAGCTTTAATTTCCCTTACTATCCCATACCTGAATATTTCATTTGGCGCTATGGTATATTTCCTTTTATTTTTTGGTTGCTTGCTCCAGTCAAGTTTATTGTTTGTTATAGCTACATTGTAATATTCCTGTATGTCTTTTATTTCTTCTAACAGCTGTTTATTGCTGTCGTAAATTCTTACTACAACATCTTTAAGCCATAAGCCATCCGTAGGCCCTTTTTTCAGTATCAAAAGAATGGACAACCAATCTTCGGTTTCGTTTTTTGTTTGCCTCACTGGCTGTATATCAAGTTCAAGATTTATAATGAGCCAGCCAGCAAATATTTTCCAGCCAAAAAAACCTGCGGCAGCAATGATTGCCAGCGTGGTGAATAACTTGTCTGGTGCACCAAGAAAATACTCTATCATAAAGTTTAATTTAAAGCAACCTTCCCTCAAACGCCTTCTTCAAAATACTTTGCCTCAACGCCTCTGCCTGTTGCAGGCTTTGGGTTATGCTTTCTTCCATTTTATCGGCAACACTAAGGCGGCTTTCAATTTCCTGAACAATTTTGTTTTGTTCTTCAACTGAGCAATATGGGATTTGCAAATTTTCTAAAAAATCAACATTGATATTTTTCTGAGCTGTTGCAGAAGCTTTCGCATCAATCTCCTTTTTTAGTTTCTGAATAAAATAGTTGATGAATTTTAAAGAAAAAATGTTTTCATCAGGAGTTATTCCAACAACACTATCTGGAAAGCATGCATCAAATCCTAAAAAAGCTGTTTCTGCAATGTTTGCTGCTATTGTTAAGCATAAGGTTCCCTTTGACCAGAGCTTACTTTGTTGAAGCCCAAATTCTGAATAAGTTTGATTGTATTTGGTGATGATTCCTCCATTAGCTGCTCTAACTTCACCAGTTTGGATAAATGGATATTTACCACCAAACAATTGCTTATCATCTCTTGGACGGTGTTTTGACTTACCTCTTTTAACCTCGGAAACATCACCTAAATTTCTCCATTTCCATCCCTCCGGCAATTCCCCATCTTTTACATTCTCATTCGTAAGCTTTCCCTCAAATGCCCATTTTAATACAGCCTGCCGGTAGGTTTTTAGTTGCTGCTGTGCGGTTTTTAATTGTTCTATGCCTTTGTCTAACTCACTAAAGAGTTCTTCTATTTTGGAAACAATGGCTTGTTGGGTGGGTTTGGGTGGAAGAGGAATTTGTAATTGTTTCAATATTGTTTGACTAATATTCGGTTGAGCTCCTCCAATACCTTGCTGAACTAGTTTTGGTTTTTTGTAAAAAAGAAAATTGTATAAGTAGTGTGAATCAATCGTGTCATTTTTATAAATCCCACAAACTGCTTGATTGGTTGCTGCCTCTTTTCCTAAAAATGCAAGTTTACCAATAGTTGCTCCATATAACGCAATCAGCAAAGTTCCCTTAGGAAATATTTTAGCACTGGAATTATTAATTGCTTCCTGCGTTATTTTTTCTTCGGTATCAGTTATAACCCCTTTTGCTAACTCTCCTGATTTTACCCAAAGAATGTCACCATTATAATAGTTCAAATTGTTTCTACTTGGAGTTCCACCACTGGTTGTATAACATATATCTCCTAACTTCACGCACTTCCAATCTTTCGGCAATTTTTTTTCCATATCAATCATTATTTCATCCCTTTATTTTTAAGCAACCCCTTTTGTTCCAGGTCTTTTAATATCCATTCAATAGCGGCTTTTGCCATGCGGCCTGCAATAGAATTTTTCTTCCACTTAAATAAAAGCCCCAATATTCCATTGCCTATCCAGCCTGTAAATTTTGTCCATAGATTTGTGCGGTAATATTTATTCATCCATGCTTTGCTAACCGGGTTTTTTCCTTTTTCCTTTTCTTCTGCCGTCATTTTTTCGTAAGTAAGCTCCAGCATTTTTTTTGCCCGCTGTTGCAGTTTGCCTTTTAATGCAAACAATTTGCCGGCATCGTACTGGGGCCATGGTACTGCTTTTTCAAAAGGGCTAGGCTCTTCGCCACCATTAAATTTTTCTTTCAGCATATACAAGTCCGGCACTATGGGAAGCAGCACGGTGCCCTTTTCTTTGCCGGGCCTTTTAAACATTTTTATCATATCCGATGTCCAGTCCTTGTGTATAGGATGGCAGGTGCTGGTGTTAATGGTATATACATCTTCGCCATTGCTGTCTTGTGTAATAGCCACTTCGCAGGGGAATGAAAAAAAGGTGCGGTAAAAATTACGGGCATTCAGCCTGCCAAGGAAAAAGTCGTGCTGGCGGAATGAAATATCCAGCAGGCCACCAAATGCCATGGCGCTTCCACAGGCAATGGGATTGGGTTCTTCATCATCTTTCTTTTGCCACCTTACGGGGAATATTTCGCCGTGGTAATAATCTGATGAATAAGCATCCAGCATTTCGGCCCGCTTTACTTTAGACTGATCCCATAAAGTACCGATAATGGCAGGTACCACGCTGAATAAATCATCCGGCTGTTCATAAGGTTTTGTATCCGGCACATCAGGGAAGGGGTCAATCATGATTAACGCATATTTATACGCGTCATCTGCATTTTTTTTGCCATAACGTTCTTTTAATATGCCCAGCACTTCGCCAAAGGGCTCGTTGTTAATGGCCCCGCCATCAATGCTTACAAATTTGTAAGGGTTAGGGAAATTTTGCGGAAACAACATGTCGGGCACATCTGCAGCAGGCACATCACTCAGCCGGTTAAATACAATTTTTTGGGTAATATGCTGCATATAGGCAGTGGTTAACTCGTCCTGAAAAAATTCCCTGAATTTAAGCCCTACCGGAAAAGCGCCTGTGGCCATGGTAGCCAGTTTTAATGCTTTGTTGTTGATAGGATGAAAGGGTTCAAGCGGCAGGTATTTATCTTTATCGGCTGCAGCATTGTAGTTTAGCTTAAAATGCGAAATGGTAAAATGCTCAAAGCTGCTGTGCTCTACGTTTTTTTTTGTTTTACGCAGTTGAGCGGCCGGCGTTGTAAAATCAACAGCCAGCGAAATACCCCTGAGCATCGTGTGTGACAATACCAGTTCCAGGTTGTCTGCTATATAAGGTAATTTGTTTTTGGGTGCGCTATCATTTTTAAATGCATTATCGCAAATGGTATCAATAAAATCGGAGTTAAGCAATGATTTTATTTTACCGCTTTCATCAAGATCTCTGGTGTTTAAAGTGGTATCTAAAAATAAAGGTTTGCCTGCTTCATCTCCCATCAGCACCCAGCTATCGTACATTACATTACCTTTTTTTTGTGTGGGGTTTTCCGTTGTGTTCACTGGGGCAACCTTTCCCGTTAGTGCGTATATGGTGGCCATCACGGTTGTCATACCCCCTGCAGATGTTCCGCCCATGGCATCCACTGTTACTTTATGCTGTGGCACATGTTTAAGCAGGCTTTCATCCCAGCCTTCAGGCAGTTTGCCGTTTTTTGCATCTTCCCACAGGTTCATTATTTCAAAAAAATAATCCATTGCCCCGGCGGTATAACAGCCTGCCGAAGCGGCGCCGGCCATGGTAAAGCCAATATGGAATTCATTAGGAGGCAGGTTAGCAGTGTTGGTTTGCAGATTGTCCATTTTATTTTTTTAACAGTGCAACAATTAGTTTTTACGGTTTCATATACAGTTCCCGCTGGCGGCAATATAAATTACCTGGCTGAAACCATTTGGCAAACCAGGGCTTTGTTCGGGTAAGATCATCCAGGTTCATGGGCTTGCCGGGGTCATCGGTATAATTACGCCAATGATAATGATCCACCAGCCTCAACGCCTCTATAGCAAAAGCAGTAACGATATCTTTATCTGCAATCTCAAGCAGGTTGTCGCCGTTTTTTTGTTCGGGGCTATA
>JAEUVI010000492.1 GCA_016787105.1 Chitinophagaceae bacterium
AGGAGTAGCGGTTTGTAAAAATGTGGGGGATTTTGATGATTATATCCTGGACGGGAAAAATGGTTTTTTAATAGATCGCGGCAACCTGGAAGAGTCAATAGAGAAAATTATAAGAAAAGCATACGTTGATAAAGCGCAACTCAAAGAAATGGGAAAGGCATTGCGCCAGGATGTTATCAGGTTATTCAGCGATACTCCTGAAAACAAAAAACGATTCACAGACTTATTACAAAACTAATGTCATCAGAAAGACAGTTATTTGAATCAGAAAGCAGGTGGTGGGGCGAGCATATACACCGTTATAAAGAAGCGTTGGTATATACCCAATCGGGCCGTGTAATACTTGATATTGCATGTGGTACAGGTTTTGGTACGGATATTTTAGCACAGCATAGTACCGGCGATGTATATGGCGGTGATATAGATGCTGGTGCAATACAGGAATGCCAGGCAAATTGGAAGCGTGCCAACATTCATTTTAAAATTATGGATGGTACTCGTCTTGATTTCTCAAACGAATATTTCGATGCCATTGTTTCCTTCGAAACAATAGAACATACCACAGAATATAAAAAGATGGTGGCTGAACTTTTCAGGGTACTCAAGCCGGGTGGCTACCTGATCGTTTCGACACCTAATGCAAAAATTACCAGTCCTGACGGAGTAATAGAAAACCGGTATCATACCCAGGAATTTACCAGCGAGCAATTACAAACATTACTGGGTGGATTTTTTAATGAATTATCCATTTACGGACAGCGTTACAAACGTTATGATAATCGTTCAGTGAAGAATACACTGGGTAAATTTTTTGAAACGGTGTTTTTAAGTTTCGGTATCAGAAAATTGCCGTATAGTCTTCGTAATTCAATTATGAATCTTTTCTTTGGATATAATTTATATCCTGTTGATAAAGATTTTGTGCTGGAAAAGGATTTGATGATTATAAACAAAAACTGTCCTGTATTATTTGCCGTATGCAAGAAGTAAATGACATGAAACCAATGGTGAGCATCATTATACCGATGTATAACTCGGAATCTTATATTGGTCAGACGATTCAATCTGTATTGGATCAATCCTGCCAGGATTTTGAGATCGTTGTGATGAATGATGGATCTACGGATAATTCTGAGGCAGTAGTTATGTCAATGCAGGCAAAAGATAAAAGGATAAGATATAAATACAAACCGAATAGCGGCGTATCGGATACCAGGAATAAAGGAATAGAAATAATGAAAGGAGAGTATGTAGCTTTCCTCGATGCGGATGATGTGTGGAAGCAAGATAATCTGCAAAAGAAAATAGATTTATTGAAGCAGACAGGAAAAGGCTGGGTATTCAGCAATCTCGAATATATTGACGAAAACAATCAGCCACTGACTGTACCAGTCGGAAATTTTAAGCCATATAACTTAACCGAAAATCTGCTTCTTTGGGAAGGAGATGTAGTTCCCGGGCCTTGCAGTAATATTATTGTAAGAGCGGATTTCCTGGGAAATGATATCAGGTTTGACACGAGGCTTTCTTCACCCGCTGACAGGGATTTTTGCCTGCAACTGTCTGCAAAAGAAGAAGGCGTTTACCTGGATGAAAAGCTCTGGCTTTACCGGCTTCATTCAAAAAGTATGACGAGTGTGAACGTGAAAGTAGTAGATGAAATGGTGTGTTTGTATAAAAAAGCCGATGAAAAAGGATGGTTTAGAAATTCAAAAATCAGGAGAAAGGCATTGGCAAATGTTAACCTTATTCTGGCAGGTATCTGCTGGAATTTTCCCACGCAACGAAAAAGAATGCCTGGTTTTTTAGTTAAATCATTCTGGTATTCTCCATCAAATTTTATCAAAAAAAAAGTAGTATCAATATTTAAAAGTTAAAAGCAAAAAAATGAAAGTGCTAATTACAGGAGGAGCTGGTTTTATTCCTTCTTCGCTTGCAGATGTAATTCTGAATAAATGGAGTGACTCGGAAGTTGTGCTGGTAGATAATTTTCTTACAGGGAGAAAGGAGAACATTCCTTCACACCCGCGTTGCAGGTTTATAAAGAACGATGTAAACAATTACAACGATATCGCCCCCGTATTTCTTGCCTTCAGGTTTGATTATGTATTCCATTATGCAGCCGTAGTAGGGGTAAAGAGGACGCTGGATAATCCTGTAATGGTATTAAATGATATACAGGGTATACGAAATGTACTCGATCTGTCAAAAAATACAGGTGTTAAACGTGTTTTCTTTTCTTCGTCTTCTGAAGTATATGGAGAACCGGTACACCTTCCGCAAAATGAACAAACAACGCCCTTAAACTCACGATTGCCTTATGCTGTTGTGAAAAATGTGGGAGAGTCTTTTTGCCGCTCTTATCAGCAAGAGTACGGACTTGATTTTACACTTTTCCGATTCTTTAATACATATGGTCCGAAACAAAGCCCTGATTTTGTTGTTTCAAGGTTTATCAACGCGGCATTGCAGAATAAGGATATTACCATTTATGGTGATGGCATGCAAACAAGAACATTTTGTTACATTGATGATAATACGGAAGCCTGTATAAATTCTCTTTCTCAGAATTTATTTATCAATGATGTAGTAAATGTTGGTAATGATAAAGCGATTACAGTATTGGAGTTGGCAGAAACAATTATACGACTTACCGGGTCGAAATCAAAAATTGTTCACTTACCACCGTTGCCTGAAGGAGATATGACACGGCGGCAACCTGATATTGCCAACATGAAGCTTCTTCTTAAAAAAGAATTTATTTCATTAGAAGACGGGCTTTTGAAAATTATTGAACTTCGGAAAAATATAAAATAAGCAATATGACGATTCTTGTTACTGGAGGCTGTGGATATATTGGATCTCATACGATCAATGATTTGATTCAAAATGGATATGATGTTATTTCTGTTGACAATAATTCCAGGTCGGGGAATCAATTGTTAGATGGGGTTCAGAAATTGACCGGAAAGGCTATAAAAAATTACAAAGTAGATTTATGTGATTTCGAAGCGACACGGAAAATTTTTGAGGTACATAAAGTAGATGGAATTATCCATTTTGCGGCTTTTAAATCAGTTGATGAGTCTGTAAAATATCCTCTTTTATATTTTCAAAACAATCTTGTATCGCAGATTAATATCTTACGTTGTGCGGAAGAGTTTAATGTGCAGCATTTTGTTTTTTCATCCTCCTGCAGTGTTTATGGAAATGCTGACATTAGCCTGGTAACCGAAGATACTCCCTTGCAGAAGCCGGAATCGCCATATGGCAGGACCAAGCAAATAGGGGAAGAAATGATCAATGATATTGCAAAAAATGCCTCAGCACGATTTATTCTGCTTCGTTATTTTAACCCGGCTGGGGCACATCCTTCATCTGTTATAGGGGAAGTCCCTTTTGGTAAACCATCAAACCTTATTCCGGCAATTACCCAGTTTGCTGCGGGTAAAATTCCGGCTTTAAAAGTGTATGGAACTGACTATGATACAAGAGATGGCTCTTGTATCCGCGATTTTGTTCACGTATGCGACATAGCTCATGCGCATACGCTGGCAATTGATAAGCTAATAGGAGGGGAGATAAAAACAAACTCTTTGATTCTTAACCTGGGAACGGGAAATGGTGTAACAGTGTTGGAAGCTATAAAAGCCTTTGAAAAAATATCAGGAAAAAAATTGGACTACGGCCTTGCTGGTAGGAGACCCGGTGATGTGGTAGCAGTATATGCAAACAACGATAAAGCACGAAAAATATTGAATTGGACTCCCCAGTTTGATATTCACGACATACTTAAGACCGCCTGGGATTGGGAACTGTCTCTATAAGATGAAGAAGGCGATTTTAAGAACAGGAAATATATAAATAGTGTCGTCAAACACTATAAGGCATAATTTTTTTTTATTATGTTTGTTCTGTAAGCCATTATCTTATCCAGTTAAAACCAAATGCTTGCTTTTACAAATTGATTTTTATTACAGTTAATGCAAGCTGGAATTATTTATGATAAGGAAAAAAAGCCCCATTTGGGATATTATACTTATTAGCGCTTTTTTGCTGACATTTGTTAGTTTCTTACTCTTAGCAAATAATATTTTCCATCCGGTCAGTTATTCATTAATTAAACCAGCTAAACTTCAAAACGACCAGTTTGATTCTACGCTTGTAAAACTCAACACTATGTCGAAGTTGGAATCATACTGTGATAGTATGTTTTCCGCTAACCAAGGAACAAAGACTTATCCCGGCATTGTAGCTGATGTGATGCGAAAGAAGTTTTATCATGGCTATTCCTATTATGATATGAGTAGCAATCCTCTTGCGGTTCTGTTTGCACCCATTGTAAAAAATGGAGCCGAAGCTGTAGTAATTCCTTCAGATATAGTAAAATATCCAATGGCAGCATGCAGTCAGCAAAGTATTGTTGGTATGCAGTTGTTGAGAAGAAAAGGTTACAATGTTAGGAAAGTAGCAATGTGGGATTCAATAAATAAAGTGGGTCATTTTACTTTTGAAGCTTATTACGATAATGGCTGGCATTATTTTGATACAAACCTGGAGCCTGATACAGAAATCTTGCGAGAATATAAGCGACCCTCTGTTGATTATCTTGCAAGGCATCCGGATATTGCTATGGAAGCATATAGAAACAGTAAAGATGCGGCAATGTTGACCCGTTTGATAGAAAGTTATAAAACAGGGCCCGTTAATAAATTTCCTGCACCCAACGCTTATTTGTACCAGGTAGTATTGAAGTATATTGGTTATTTTGCCTGGATATTTATTCTTTTAGTCATTGTCTTAAGATATAAATTCCAATACAAAAGAAAGCAGGCATACAAAAGAGAAAATAAGCATCAGAAAGGGTTTGCTTATTCTGCTTTATCTTAATCCTGATTCATAAGAAATTTTATGTGTGGTATTGCCGGCTTTATAAGCCGTAATTGGTCTGCAAAAGATCTGAAAAAAGTAACAAACAGGCTTACCCATCGTGGGCCTGATGCCGAAGGATATTTTTTTGATGAAAGCAATGGCGTGGGTTTAGGCCATCGCCGCCTGAGTATTCTTGATCTTTCAGACTTAGCCAATCAGCCTTTTTATTCACACGACAGGCGGTATGTGATGGTTTTTAATGGCGAAATTTATAATTACCGTGAGGTTGCCACAAAATATAATATCTCAGCATATACATCTTCCGATACTGAAGTTATACTTGAAGCATTTGCAAAAAAAGGGATTGATTGCCTGAATGACTTTAATGGTATGTTTTCCATAGCGATATGGGACCAGGTTGATAGAAAGCTATGGGTGATAAGGGATCGCTTTGGTGTAAAACCACTAGTATATTATTACAGAAACAACGATTTTGCGTTTGCTTCTGAATTAAAGGCGCTATTACAATTGCCTGTTGAGCGAAAGATTGATACATCTTCCCTGCAGGATTATTTATTCCTGGAGTACATACCTTCTTC
>JAEUVI010000493.1 GCA_016787105.1 Chitinophagaceae bacterium
ATTACTCTGGTAGCTTATCGCAATTGTATCAATCGCAACACCAGGATATACAGATGAAACAGATGCGAGCAACACTCTTTCAGCACAGAGCCCGGCAGGAAAAGAAGCGTTTTCCTGGTTGCTACCTGCGATGATTTCACCATTCGTGAGTTTGGCTACAGCGCCTACATGAAAATTTGAGTAAGGTGCATATGCCTGCTGTGTTACTTCTCTCGCTTCATTCAGTAGCCAGGCATCTTCTTTTTTTAATTCATCGCTGCTGTCATATACCTCGTAACTGAACTCAAACTTGTTTTCGTGCATGCACTTAAATTACAATAATTACAGCTAACAAAAAACCCCTCTTTGCAGAGGGGCTTTGAAATTATTTTACAATCCGGAATAAACGGTTCCATCGTGGGCCTTTATCCCAGCTAAACCATATCATCCATGCTTTGCCTACTATACGGTCTTCCGGCACAAAACCCCAATATCTTGAATCCTGAGAACCATGACGGTTATCTCCCATCATCCAGTAATAATCCATTTTGAAAGTATAAGTATCGGTCTCTTTTCCGTTCAGGTAATACTTACCATCTTTTTCATAAAAATCATTTTTTTCGTAAACACGAATCGCTCTTTCATAGATATCGTAGTTAGAAGAATCTATCTTGAGTGAAGCACCTTTTTTGGGAATCCATATTGGGCCATAATTATCAATACTCCATTTTCTTTTTAATACAAATAAAGACATTTGAACTTCGTTGAAAAAAGGCGCTATAATAGGAGTTATTGATTTCGCAAAACCACTCTTCTTCATCTTTTCTGCAGCATCAGCAGTTAAGAGCAATTCATATGTATTATTGCCTTTTGCATTATACTCCTGCGGATTGCTCATATCCACATTATATTCTTCCAGCATTACTTCATCATTGAGCGGTTGGCCATTCGTTTCAACAGTATATGTTACTTCAGACTTCGGCGGTAACTCTGCTGCAGCTCCATTAATAAATACCTGTCCGGCTTTTATTTGGAGTGTATCCCCAGCTATACCTACACAGCGCTTAATATAATTATCCGTTTTATCTGCAGGATGAATTGCTAATGGATAGCCATCCGGATCGTTGAAAATAGCAGCACGTCCTTTTGCTTCATCAAAATTCCCCAGCTCACGCAGGTATTGATAATATGGGTGAAACGATTGCCCGCTTTCCCCATCAAGGTTTACGACTGTATCACCTGCAGGAAAATTAAAAACAACCACATCATTTCGTTTTACCGGTGCAGCGAACCAGCGTGTATATGGAATCTTTATCAGCTCTGAGTACGATTTTGCCCTCGTACCCGGAATATAATTATGTATAAAAGGAATTGATAAAGGGGTATTGGGGATACGCGGACCGTAACTCAGTTTGCTCACAAACAGAAAATCATTAACGAGTAATGTCTTCTCCATCGACCCTGAAGGAATAGTATATGCTTCAAAAATAAAAGTGCGGATAAGCGTAGCCGCTATAATTGCAAACACGGCTGCATCTACCCATTCGCGCCATGCTGATTTTTTATGCTTGGCTACTGCTTCGGGACCTATAAATTTTGTTTCTTTTTTAGAGCCGATATATGGGAAATAGAAAGGCGCAAGCAAAGATGCCATTGTGTGATCGCCGAGTGAGAACCTGCCAAATACTTTTGCAAACTCAATAAAAATACCGGGACTGATAAACCAGCCCACCACCGGAATGAATTGCCAGAATACCCAATGCTTTGGGCGTTTGCTCAGCTCCTGCATAATCCAGGTATTGTAAAATGGTACGTATGCTTTCCATGCAGGCACACCCGCTTTTACAAATAGCCTGGCAAAACCGAATGAGGGCAAAAAAACAATCAATGTTCCAATAAGGTAAATAAGAAACAGCTGTGATAAAGGCATTGATTTCTATTTAAATAATGGCGGCAGAATTATTCCGGTACTGAATCTGTCGCTCAATGACCGGGATTATTACATTGCCTTTGAATAAAAAAGTGTTAAAGGTACCTACGGTAAATGTTATTTCGGCATCACATAATTCTTCACATCTTCCCGGGTGATGGTTTTACCCGAAAGTATTACTAATCTTTCAACCACATTCCGCAACTCACGGATATTACCAGTCCAGTCATATTCTTTCAGCAGGCTGATAGCATCTTCATCCGTTGTTTTAGTAGCTACCCCGTATTCAGTACAGATATCTTCGAGAAATTTTTCAACAAGCAACGGTATATCGTCTCTCCGCTGATTCAGTGAAGGTACATGTATGATAATAACACCGAGACGATGATATAAGTCGAGACGGAAATTCTTTTCTTCTACCTCTTTCAATAAATCCTTGTTAGTGGCGGCAATCACCCGCACATCTACATTGATATCTTTATCAGCACCCACTCTTGTTATTTTACCTTCCTGCAATGCACGCAAAACTTTTGCCTGCGCATTAAGGCTCATATCTCCTATTTCATCGAGGAAAAGTGTACCGCCATTGGCCTGCTCAAATTTTCCAATACGTTGCTTAATAGCGGATGTAAAAGAACCTTTCTCGTGACCAAATAATTCACTTTCGATCAATTCACTTGGAATTGCTGCGCAGTTGACTTCTACCAGCGGCCCTGTATTGCGGTTACTTTTCTCATGAATCCATCTTGCCACCAGTTCTTTACCCGAGCCATTTTCACCAGTCACCAATACACGAGCTTCGGTAGGAGCTACTTTATCAATTGTATCTTTAATCTTTTGGATCGGGGTCGATTCACCAATCATTTCCTGCACTTTGCTCACCTTCCGCTTCAGCACTTTTGTTTCTGTAACCAGCGAGCTTTTATCCATCGCGTTGCGTATCGTAATCAGCAACCGGTTGAGATCTGGTGGTTTTGAAATATAATCATACGCCCCTTTTTTTACAGCTTCAACAGCTGTCTCAATATTACCGTGCCCGGAAATCATTATGATTGGAACGTCTGCATTGCTTTCACCTGCTTTTTGTAAAAACTCAATGCCATCTACTTTCGGCATCTTGATATCACAGAGTACGACATCATAAGATTTGTCCTTAAATTTTTTCAATCCTTCCTCCCCATCAGCGGCCTCATCTATTTTATAGCCTTCAAAAGAAAGAATTTCGCCCAGTGTTTTACGTATCGCCTTTTCATCATCAATAATCAGAATATCTGGCATTCGGAAAATGTTTTTAGAGGCGTAAAAATAGGCGAAAACAGAGACAAAAAAACGATAAATGAGTTCAGGGGTTAATGATTATTAAAGAAGTATAAATTACATGCGGAAGAATAAAAGACAACCAAGATGATTCAAAAAAAAGAGGCCGGATAGAAATCCAGCCTCGTTGTAAAATCCAATATCCTATGAAAAACCATTACAAAGATGCAGTTTAAAACAAAACAGATGCATGCTACGCAGAAAATGCGGTAAAAATGGGTAAATCTACGTATAGGGGTATTCTCATATAAAAAGCCCGCCAGTATTGCGTTACGGCGGGCCAGGTCATTTATCGCATTGATGCAGATTTATTTTTTCATGTACATCACCTCTTTTACCAGGTTTACGGTACGGCCTACACTCGGCAGCGCTGCTTCAACCAGGTTGGGTGCGTAGTGCAAAGGCGCATCGGCGGCCGTAATACGGCGAACAGGTGCATCAAGGTAATCAAATCCTTCTTTCTGAATTCGATAACCGAGTTCGGAAGAAATAGAACACATTGGCCATTGCTCATCAATAATCACCAGCCTGTTTGTCTTTTTTACACTTTCCAGCACTGTCATCCAGTCAAGCGGACGAATAGTACGCAGATCAATCACCTCCGCATTAATATTTTCTTTTTCAAGCTCCTTTGCCGCACCAAAGGCCACTTTCATCATTTTATTATAAGAAACAATAGTTACATCGGTTCCTTGCTTCTTTACGTCAGCTTTACCAATTTCGATGTAATATTCTTCTTCCGGAACATCGCTTTTATCGCCATACATCTGCTCGCTTTCCATAAACATTACCGGATCCTCTTCGTAGCGTATGGCTTGCTTTAATAAGCCTTTCGCATCATACCCATTGCTTGGCGATACCACTTTTATACCTGGAATATTCGCATAATAACTTTCAAAAGCGGTAGAGTGCTGAGCTCCCAACTGGCCGGCAGAACCATTTGGCCCACGGAAAACAATCGGACAACTTATTTGGCCACCGCTCATTGCCAGCATTTTTGAAGCTGTATTCAAAATCTGGTCCATAGCCAGTACTGCGAAGTTCCAGGTCATAAACTCTACAACAGGTCGAAGGCCTTTTTGAGCAGCACCAACTCCTATTGCAGCAAAGCCAAGTTCTGAAATGGGGGTATCTATAACCCTTTTGGGTCCGAATTCTGCAAGCATACCCTGGGTTACTTTGTAAGCACCATTATATTCTGCGACTTCTTCGCCCATTACAAAAACGCGGTCATCACGTCTCATTTCTTCATTCATTGCTTCCCGGAGGGCTTCACGAAAGGCTATTGATCTTGCCATGTATAATTTATTTTATTTTCCGACAGGTATCGGGAGCGCAAAAATATCGCAAGGGTGGCAGAACCCCAAAAGTTTGTAGGCTAAGGGCTTAATGAATAGAAATTGAGATGCATACAAAACTTCAGCATTAATATGCCGTTTTCAAGTATCTACCTTTTATACATACTATCCATTGCAGCCTGTCCTGCATTACTTTTTATTATCCCTTGATTTAAACTTAGTAAAGTGATTTCACTATTGCTGGTTTAAATTTGTAAAAA
>JAEUVI010000536.1 GCA_016787105.1 Chitinophagaceae bacterium
TATGCTTATGAAATGAAGAAAATAGTTGATGTACTGTGTGTTTGAACGAAGTAAACACCTATATATATGTCTTTAGATCATGCCGTTGGTGTTTTGCTTTAGTGCCTGGCCTTGTCTGCTAAGGCGAAAAAGCCTGTGCATAGAACGTATTTTTAGCTAAGGAATTAAAGAGTTAAATTTGTTGAAACAACAAATTATATGGGAATCCCATCATTGGATAGTGAACTTGGCAAATATTGGCCACTATTGACGCCGGTACAAAAAGAATCTTTACTGAGTGTAATAAAATCTTTTGTTGCCCCGGCAGAAAGAATCAGTGCAGAGCAATACAACAAAGAAATAGACGAGGCCGTGGCAAGAGTAGAAGCAGGTGAATTTTACACACAGGATGATGTAGATAAAATGGCAAAAGAATGGTAATGAAGGAACGAAAAATCCGTTGGGACAAACCTGCCCTTATTTATTTCAGAGAAGCCATAAATTATATAAAGAAAGATTCCTTACAAAATGCGGAGAAAGTAAAAAATGAAATACTTGCCAGTATTAAAGAACTATCCCATCGTCCCGAAATTCACGCACCGGATAAATACAAAGAAAATAATACCGGCAGCTACCGGGCTTTTGAATTACATCACTACCGCATAGCTTACCTGGTGAAAGATGAAGAAATAATTATTGCAAGAATCCGACATACGAGCCAGGAACCGCAGCAGTATTAATCTACGTGTCTCCACGCGTCAGCATCTCCTGGCAACCTTACATCCATCATTCCGTTACCATATTTACAGCTTATCCATCTATCAATATTTCTTTCGCTTCAAAATCAGACATGGTTATTGTGAAGGTATGGTTTCTGTCATGATCAGACTCAAAAGCAATTTCCCAGGCAATGGCTTTACTCTCACATCGCGGGAGCCGCAGGTAAACTGGTTCAAACTCCTTTTGAAAATTTTCTATTTTAAAACCCTCCTTCCAATTACCAAATTCATCTTCCAATAAAAGAATGATTGATTTCGAAACCTGAAAGTAGTTATCCTTAATACTTTTAAAAAAATCAATTTGCAATTGTGTCGGCCCAGGTGCATCTCCGGCAATACCGATTTCTATTGTTTTGCCCGAAGGATTAAAATGCTGCCTGCATTCAAAATAACTTTTAAGTAGGCCTTTTTTTGTCTTCGAAGAAAAGTATAGACCCGAAGAATTCATAGTCGAGTTTTACCGGCTTGTCAAAGAGAAAATCAAAAATTCCCATGGTATAATCTATTGTTATTAATATTGCTTTCTCAGAACCGGTATTTACTTCAATGCCATGATGCATGTCTTAAGACTGCCGGGTTACTTCGCAATTTTTGCAGTCAAACCTACCGGCACATACAAATCACCTGCATCATACATATTGATATAAATATAGACTGGTTCTGTTTGTCCTTCCCAGGTTATGGCATAGCGATCCAATAAACCTCCTCCCATAATACCGTTTTTTGTTTTGAAAGGGCAGCAGCTTCCTGTTCTTTCATAGCTCAGCTCTTCGCCGTCTGGACCATTCAGCCCGTTGAGAAAACGTCTTTCATTCATGGGACCGCTGGATGATTTTACGCCGCCCACTTTTATGGGATTCGTTTCGGTATAGCCGTAAGTACTATCCGTAGAAACTTCTGTTAGCATAAACGCATTATGCTTTTCATCCAGTTTTGTTTTTTGAGAAGCTTTCTTTGGAGATGAACAGGCATGAAGAAGCGGAATTGTAATTAATAGCAGCAGGAATTTTATGTGCATAGCAATCGGTTTATAGGGAAGATAATAATAAAAGAAAGAATTGCAGAACCTTTTAGATCAATCATGCTGATGTTTCTCGCCGTGATGCGTGTCTTCACGCATCAATATTTCAAATGTTCCGCTGCGTGGAGACACGCATCGGGGCATCCCACTTTGCGGATACGAACCAAGGATTAAACTTTATTTGAATTTACTGGCAATATATTCATCCAGCTTATTCTCATCTGTCAATTTAATAAGCTTTTCCATCTCCTTGCTTTTACTTATTTCTATTCCTTTTTTATATACATTCATCATAGAGATAAGCCCGGCTTTTGTTGCCGATTGTTTTGTAGCCGTACCTTTATTTGCCAGAAAATTGCCTGCATAGCTGGCAAGGTATACACCCATCAGTTGTGCATTCTTGCCATAGATTTTCATCAGTTGTTCAGTGATTTCAACATTCACTGTCGGGCTACCTGAAATCCATTGAATCACGAATGCGTTTACCTCCCTTCTCTTGTCGGCTTCTTTGTCCAAATCTGTTTCTTCCAGCCATTTGGCCGCATCAATAATATCAGATTCATACTTTGCATAATCCTCTTTCTCCTTCAGTTGTACGTTTTGAGGTACTTCAAACTTCGTTTGCCCCAGCACAGTAAAAAAATTCGCAAAGATGATAACGAGACATAGCAACAATGTTTTTCCCTGGTTCATAAAATCAATTTTTGGTTTAATGTTAGGTTCTGCTATAGCACACTCTCTATTGAAAATATACGACTTTTGTTTATCACCTGTAGCGATAGTTAGAAACATAATTACTCATATGGTAGTGTTGGTGTTTTGCTCATGCACCTTCTCTTATACAAAGCTCAACACCAGAGCTTCTTTCAGGAAAACAAACAAAGTCATAATATCCATATCTACAATTTAGTCAATGCACTTCCTTTATGTGCAGCAATATGATCGGTTTTACTGCTTTTTATTTCGTATTGTGGTTGTTCTTTTGTGGCGTGGTGTATATAGCCTTTATAATTAAAAT
>JAEUVI010000540.1 GCA_016787105.1 Chitinophagaceae bacterium
AGAAAAAGACTGCATTCCAAATCCATTAGACTTCAACAAATGATCAGTAAGATTTTCAGCTTGCGCATCTATCTCATGCCTGCGTTCATTGAAGGCGTTCGATACACCCAGTAAAATTTCTGTCCATGACGATCGGTTAAATGCTTTTACTGGTGGGTAATAAGTACCTCCATAAAATGGTTTGCGATCGGGAGTAAGAAAAACATTTAATGGCCATCCGCCGCTACCTGTCATAGCCTGTATGGCATCCATATAAATATGATCCAGGTCCGGTCGTTCTTCCCTGTCTATTTTGATGTTGATAAAATGATCGTTCATCACTTTGGCTGTATCCTCATTTTCGAAACTTTCCTTTTCCATTACATGGCACCAGTGACAAGCGGAATAACCTATACTTACAAGTATCGGCTTATTTTCATCTTTTGCTTTTTGCAACGCTTCTTCGCTCCAGGGATACCAATCCACAGGATTATGTGCATGCTGCAGCAGGTAAGGACTTGTTTCATGAATCAACCTGTTTGTATGTTTATACATCCTGAATTTTTTGAAAGGTAAAGATCAATTACCTGGTTTATTTATAATAAAAAAGACACCGGCTTGGGCCGATGTCTTCTCATATGAATTATTTTTTCTGCTATTTCTTTTTTAATGCCGATAAAAACTTTTCCAATGCAGAAACCATAGATGGTGCCTGCGGATCCGGTGCTTTTATTTCCAGCTTCAACCCTGCTTCTTCTACTGCTTTGAAAGTATTGTTTCCAAACGCCCCAATTATGGTACCATTCTGCCTGAATTTTGGAAGATTATCAAACAGGCTTTTTACACCGCTTGGAGTAAAAAAGCAAATAATATCAAATTCATTTTTTTCAAATATTGCTTTTACGTCGGTGCTTTGAGTGCGATACATAAAAGCAAGGGTAAAGCCGCAGTTATTTGATTTCAGCCAGTTGCAGATATCATTATCCTGCTGGTTTTCAGAACATACATACAGGAACTTTTCGTTTTCCTTATGCTTATTTATTACATCGAAAAGACTTTTATTAGACCCATCAGCACCATAAAACACCTTTCGTTTCCGGTAAAGAATAAACTTTTGTAAATAAAGCGCAACGGCTTCGGTTATACAGAAGTATTTGGTGTCCTGTGAGATGTTTACCTTCATTTCTTCACAAATCCGGAAAAAATGGTCAATAGCGTTGCGACTTGTAAAAATAACTGCTGAGTAATTCTGAATCTCTATTTTTTGTTTGCGAAATTCCCTCGCCGGTATCGGCTCTAACTTAATAAAGGGTTGAAATTCAAGTTGCAGGTTATATTTTCGTTCCAGCTCAAAATAAGGCGACTTATCACTTTCGGGCCTTGGCTGGGTAATAAGGATTGTTTTTATTTCTTTGGCCATCTCTGCTTTGTTAATCCCATTTTTTAACATACTCGGTCGGCTAAATTGGCTGCAAAGTTAAGCGTTCTGAAGCAAAAAGTATAATAAAAGCTTGTAAATGAGCAATAGCGGAATTATTTCAAAAGCACATAAGTAAATCAAAAAATGGAAAGGCTTGACTCTTACCTGATTACGAACCGCAGAATAGGAAAGTATCAATCTATAGCCAAACAGGCATGCGAGGCCACACCAGGATAAACTAAGTGCAACCTGGTAAACATTGCCCTGTGTAAACGCTAATAAAATAAGAAATGGCAGTAAGAAAATACCTATAACTTTATTAATGATAAATATGATGAAAATATATGCGTCGGTCGCACCCGACATATTTAATACCCAGCCTGTAAACTTTAATCCAAGAAATTTTATAAGGTAAATAGCTCCGAGCCCGGCAGCAGAATACAGGCTAAGCATCCAGAAACTATCACCGGATCTTACATTGAAATGCTTTAATAGAAATGCAATGTACAGGCCGGCCGTTACCATAAAAAATGAGTTGAACAAAAGTGAAGGGAGTGGCGTCTGGCTCAATTGTTCAGTTATCTGTCTTTGCTTTAATGTACGACGGAAAAAAAGCCGGAAAAGATCAGAGAGATATTTTGCAAAAGCAGATTTTAAAAAGGCGAAAATCAGCAATAAAGCTATCAATAAATAAAACAGTATCTCTTTTCCAGAAAAGTGTTTGATATCCGAACCTTCAATGATAGGTTTAGCGGAAAAACCGAAAAAGGCATGTTTGCTAAATATAAACTCAGTAAAGTTTTTGTAGCCGCCTTGCCGCGTAAAAGACATCCACGCAGTATCCAGCAAAGGCTTTGGGGCAATAGAAATAGTATCGCTTGTAACTGCGGCAGCTGCAGGTGAAAAAACCGTGTCAGCCGGGGCTACCTGGATAGAAGCCTGTGACTGGGCAAAAATTTTTCCGGTAAAAAGGATAAGCAGTAATATAAAATAAATACGGATCACGGTTTAGTTTATGATACAAAAATACAGTTGTGTTTTTTAAAAATAGTTTACAAAGCCAAAATGGATTTTTGATTGTCGTAGGTTAAACTCCGTATCACTACGTTTGCCTATAGCCCATGCAAGATTGAAAATTCCCGCTTTGGTTTCAAATGCTAATCCCAATCCTGCCCCTGCATATGTATAATTCAGGTTTCGGCCAAGGCTGTTATTTTGCCCCCAGCCCCCATCTGCCAGCACATAAAAATATGAATTGAGACCGATGAGATAATGATACTCTGCGGTTGCTATTGCAAAGCGGGAAAGATATTGGCTTTCCTCGTCAAAGCCCCGCAGTAATTTATATCCGCCAATCTGAAATAATTCGTTCCTGAAGATATTCGGACTTTGAAAGATAGCTGCGTTTACTGCCGTTTTTACTGTGCTTTGCCTGCCTATTGGAAAGTATTTTGCCAGTGTTGCACGCACCCTGAATTGGTAACTACTCAGCTTTACTGTATCGTATAACATACCAAAATCATACGCAGGATTATCAGGATCTTTTAATTCCAGTACCTGGTTGTTCTTTTTTATTTTTTTTGTACCAACCGATCCGATTATTTTGAATTCAATTCCTTTTCGTGGGTTCAGGCGATAATCAGTTTTATTAAAATCATAATCAATACCGACATTCACTGAACTCACATCTGCATCTTCCGGCAGTTTTTTATTTCGTAAAATACCTGATGTATCTACTGTACTGAGTATTGTTTGAAAACGCTGCAGGAATAACTTACCTGTTTGCGTAGAAGAAAAATTATACAGTGCGCCAATCTGAAGGTTTACGTTTACAAAAGCACTATCCTTCCGGAACATATCAAATGCGAAATCCAAACCAACAGGGGTATTGAACAAGTAGGGATGCTGGTAAAGAATATTCAGCCGGGGTGACTTCACCTGTAGCTGCTGCCAGTTTAAACCGATCATTTCCCCCTGTCCCAAAGCGTTTCGCAGGTTGATATTGGCCTCACCGGTCACCAGCAATTTTTTTGACGATAACTGATCATTGTTTGGCAAAAAACCAACCAATACATTTACCTGGCTGCTGCGTTTGGGTTTGAGGTATAAATTAAGAATGGAGCCCATCGCAACCATCGAAACATCTGATGGTTTTTCCTCCTGCACATATGGAATCTCTGCAATCTTTTTTGATATGCGTTTCAGCTTCTCACGGTTGTAAGAACTGCCATCAGCGATATCAAGATATTTTTGCAAAAACCTGTTGGAGATTCTTGCATCGCCATGAATTTTTATACTATCAATTTTATAAAAAAAACCTTTATCTACTTTTAATTGCGCAATGACCTGTTGTACGGGAATAGGATTTTCTTCTGTTAATACTGAATCGTTTTCGCTCAAAACCTCAAAACTATCAAGGTAAACTTTTGCGAATGGATATCCATTATTCTCAAGATAAGAAAGCATTCTCTCCTGCCAGGTTTGCAGTTGGGAAAAATCCATTGGCTTGTTTGCAAATAGCCTGCTTCTCCAGCCCACCGCATCCAATAGTTCCGGCTCTATGCTTTTTGTATTAAGGTTAGCCCACTTGTATATTTCACCGATGTAGATTGTAATAGCAGCAAATGCTGAGTCATAAGATACATTATCCAATGAAGCAGTAACATACCCCCTGGCTTGAAGACCAGGTATCAGTTTATTAATGTATTCTGTACAGCTCAAACGGTTGGAAAAAGAAGAAGGGATACCAATTGTTTCTGCCAGAAAAGCCGAATCTCTATCAGCACCAGTTGTCTTAAGATAATATGTGTTCTGGGCGCCGGCATTTTGCAAAGCCAGCGAAACCAAAATCAATACCGATATTTGCAGTCGCAATTTTGACATCTGTTCTTTCAAAAGGATCTGGGGTTCAAAATTAATTCAATAACAGGGCGAAATGCCTCAATCAATTGGCCGGAATTTATATACATATCCCGTTTTGCAGGCAGGCTTGCCATTACTGTAATTTTCATTTTTCTACTACCCTTGCACGTAAAAACGAAATGATAGCAGCTTTATTGAAAGAAATTGATTTACAACGCAATTATTTACAAAACGAGCTCATAGAAACGATCTATTTCGGTGGCGGTACTCCTTCGTTATTACAGATTAACGATTTAAGATTGCTGATTGGTAAGCTCAAAGATAATTTTCCTGTTTCTGAGCATGCTGAGATGACCCTTGAAGCGAATCCAGACGATATAACGGAGGAAAAACTAAGAGAATGGAAATCTGCCGGCATCAATAGGCTGAGCATTGGTGTACAATCCTTTTTTGAAGAAGACTTGCGATGGATGAACCGGGCACATACTGCTAAGCAGGCGGAGCAAAGTCTTGAATTAGCTGTAAAATACTTTGACAATATTACCATCGACCTCATCTATGGCGGCCCCACACTTACTAATGAAATGTGGAAACATAATGTAGATCGTGTTATTGAATTCAACATTCCTCACATATCCTGCTATG
>JAEUVI010000022.1 GCA_016787105.1 Chitinophagaceae bacterium
GGAAGTTGCCCAGAAGGAATATGCCATAGATTATATTCAGCATAGTTTGGAATTACAAAGTCGTATCCGTCACCAAAATTTTGAGTGCCGAGATCATTTTTAATAATGTGTTCCTTTTTTGCAATCCATTTTTTGTGTCCATTAGAAACCAAAAATGCAATTTCCTCTTCTTGATTGAGCCAATCATTCAAGAAATCAACGTCTTTGTCTAATAAATACATTGGAATCCATGCCATAGTAGAGTGTCTCTTTTGCTTGCTGCTAACTATAAATGTCTGCATATTTTTTTAACGATGCCAGGCCCTTCATAGATAAAGCCAGTCCATACCTGTAGCAATGCCGCTCCTGCTTCTTTTTTTTCTATCGCATCTGTATGTTTGAAAATTCCACCTGAAGCAATGATTGGAATTTTACCTTCCGATTTTTCAGCAATGTATTTTACAATTTCTGTAGATTTTTCACGTAGCGGTGCACCACTCAGGCCGCCGGCGCCAATAGTGGTTATTTTATTTTCCGGTGTTACCAGGTTAGAGCGATCTATTGTTGTGTTGGTTGCTACCAATCCATCAAGTTTTATTTCCAATGCAAGATCTATGACATCGTCTATTTGTTCCGGCGAAAGATCGGGTGCGATTTTCAACAATATCGGTTTCGATTGAGCTTTCCCGTTATTTATCATTTGCAGGTGCATGAGAATTTTCCGGAGCGATTCTTTTTCCTGTAATTCCCGAAGCCCGGGCGTGTTAGGAGAACTTACGTTTACTACAAAATAGTCTACATAGGGATGTAATTCTTTAAAGCATGTTTCGTAATCTTTCCATGCTTCTTCATTCGGGGTTACTTTGTTTTTACCAATATTACCGCCGATTACTAAGGGCAGATCACGGGGTACAACCCGTGCATTCTGGATCAGCTGGCGGCGTTTCTCTTTCCACTTTTGTAATCTTTTTGCTATTACAACAACTCCATCATTGTTAAAGCCCATCCTGTTGATAAGCGCCTTATCTTTTGGCAGGCGAAAGAGACGTGGTTTATCATTTCCCTGTTGAGGCTTTGGGGTCACAGTTCCGATTTCAATAAATCCAAATCCAAGGCACTCGAGCTCACGCAGGTATTTTGCATTTTTATCAAAACCTGCACCTAGCCCAACCGGGTTTCGCATAGTGACTGTTGTAAATTTCGTTCTTAGTCTGCGCGAGGGAAGATAAAAAGCAGCAATTGTTTTGCGCACAATACCAATACTGCATAAAAGTTTAAGACAGTTCATAGAGAAATAATGAACGCCTTCCGTTGGAAATAAAAACAGGATACTGCGAAGTAATTTGTACATAAAGTCGGGGCGAAGATAAAGGAACTTAAGTGATGGTTTGGAGAAGAACTGCTATTCTGTTAACTTTGGTATAGAAAGTTGCATAAACAACCAATTTGGTTTTGACCTGTTATCAAAATAAAAAATTAAAAACTGTACTATGCAGGAAGCGTATATCGTAGCCGGTTACCGCAGTGCGGTAGGAAAAGCAAAGAGGGGGGGATTTCGTTTTTATCGTCCGGATGATCTGGCTGTAGATGTCATTAAGGGTTTGATGGCGTCTGTTCCTCAACTGGAAGCAAAAAGAGTGGACGATGTGATTGTAGGAAACGCTGTGCCCGAAGCAGAGCAGGGGTTGCAGGTTGGCCGGATAATCGCGGCAAGAGCGCTTGGTTTTGATGTACCTGGAATGGTTGTAAACCGTTATTGCGCCAGTGGAATTGAAACCATTTCCATTGCAACCGCCAAAATACGAATGGGTATGGCAGATTGTATTATTGCCGGTGGTACAGAAAGTATGAGCCTTGTGCCTACGGCCGGATGGAAAACAGTACCTGCTTATTCAATAGCAAAAGATGATCCTGATTATTATTTAAGCATGGGCCTTACGGCAGAGGCTGTTGCAAAGGAATACAATGTAAGTCGTACTGCCCAGGATGAATTTTCTTATAACTCACATCAGAAAGCTATCAATGCAATAAAAAACGGATATTTCAAAAGTGGAATTCTTCCAGTTACGGTTGAAGAGGTTTTTGTAGATCCTAAAGGGAAAAAGCAAAAGAAAACATATGTTGTAGATACCGATGAAGGACCGAGAGCAGATACATCTATCGATGCTTTGGCAAAGCTAAAGCCGGCATTTGCCGCAGGCGGTTCTGTAACAGCGGGCAACTCTTCGCAAACAAGCGATGGTGCAGCTTTTGTGATAGTGATGAGCGAAAGAATGGTAAATGAATTGGGGTTAAAACCAATCGGCCGCCTGGTAGCCTGCGCATCTGCAGGTGTGCATCCACGTATTATGGGTATCGGACCG
>JAEUVI010000023.1 GCA_016787105.1 Chitinophagaceae bacterium
CCGATTAGCATGGCAACTGCCATACCGATTGCCAATCCGGATATATTAATGAGGGAAGATTTTTTGTTTTTTAATAAACTTCTCCACGCGATTTTGAAATAATTTTTTATCATGGCATTGTAATTAAAAATTATAAATTAAAAAGTCAAAACCAGGACCCAAACTCGCGGACTCTTTTTTACTTTTTAATTTTGATTTTTTATTTCTGAGCTTATTCCGTCCTTAATGACTTCACAGGGTTTGCCATTGCCGCCTTTATCGCCTGGAAACTAACTGTTGTAAATGCAATAAATGCAGCGAGTAAGCCAGCAACTATAAATACCCACCATTGAATATTTACCCGGTAAGCAAAATCTTTCAACCAGCTATGCATCGCATACCAGGCAACCGGAAATGCAATGACTGCTGCTATTGCAACCAGCTTTAGAAAATCTTTTGATAATAAACCGACGATACCGCTTACATCCGCGCCTAATACTTTTCGTACACCTATTTCTTTTACACGTTGGGAAATAGCGAAAGCAGATAACCCGAATAAGCCGAGGCATGCAATGATAATTGCTATACAGGCAAATGCGGAAAAAATAGAAGCCTGTCTTTGTTCAGACTCGTACAGTTTTTTGTAATTATCATCTACAAACTGATAGTCAGCGGGAGTTTCAGGGAAAAATTTTTTCCAGGTGCGTTCAAATACAGCAATAGCCTGCGCAGTATTACCGCCTTTTATTTTTATGGAAATACTATTGTAATAAGGTTGAGATGGCGGCGTCATCACCATTACCATTGGTACAATAGCCTGGTGCATGGATTCGAAATGAAAATCCTGCAGTACACCGATTATGCGGCCGTTTTGATTGCCATATTTAAAAACTTTGCCGATTGCATCCTGCGGGCTTTTCCAATTCAACATTTTTACTGCAGTTTCATTGAGTACAAATGATGCCGTATCAGAGCCAAAGTCTCTTGAAAAATATCTTCCTGCTTTTAATGGAATACCATAGGTGGATGCGAAATCCTGATCAGTGCTTACATATTTAATATCCGTTTTTACCGGTACCAGGGAATCGCCATCCATCGTTGATGCCCCCTGGTTATCTAACAGCCTTCCGGAAGGAATACGTGAAGAACGGCTCATGTCTTTGAAAGATGAATTTTGTAAAAGCTCCGTACGGAATGCGTCGTAATTCTTTGGCACTTCGCCGCTATAGGCTGTTGATATCACCTGATCTTTATCAAGACCAAGTGATTTTGATTGCATAAAATGCAATTGCTGAAATACAATAAACGTAGTGATGATAAGAATGATACTGATAGAAAACTGTGTTACAACCAGTACTTTCCTGAATGAAATGCTGCCGCCGCCTACTTTAAATAATCCTTTCAGTGTTTTTATCGGTTGAAATGCAGACATAAACAATGCAGGATATAAACCAGACATAGTACCGATAACAAATGGAGTAATAGCTAATGGTATGATGATTTGCGGACTTAATAATGTTTGGATTAATAATTCCTGCCCGGATATTTTATTTAACCAGGGCAATGCCAGCCATGTAAAAAAGAGTGCAGCAAGAGTAGCTGCAAAGCAAACCAGTATTGACTCGCTTAAAAACTGGAGCACCAATTCTTTTTTTCGGGCGCCTATTACTTTGCGTATGCCGATTTCCCGTGCACGTAAAGCGGAACGTGCCGTAGAAAGGTTCATGTAATTGATACATGCAATTAGTAAAATAAATAAAGCGATTGCTGAGAAAATATATACTCGTTTTATATCTCCATTCGCTTCTGCTTCATAGTCGGTATGTGAACGTAGATGAATATCTGTTAATTTCTGTAATTCGATTTTTGTAAACTTCGACGGCTTGCCGGAATCGTATTGCCCTGCCATTCGTTTATCCAGGAACGCTGGAAACCGCTTTTCAAGATTTTCCGGGTTGAAGTGAGGAGGTAATAATATATACGTAAAGAATGAATTGTTGCCCCAGTTCGTACGCAGTTGTTCTTCGCCATATACTGTGGAGTCTTTCAGTGTATTAAAAGACATCAGCATGCCGGGGTGCATATGTGCATTGGAAGGAAATGCTTTATAGATGCCTGTTACTTTACAATCAAACTGGCTGTTGAAGCGAATTACTTTGTTTATTGGGTCTTCATCGCCAAAATATTTCTTTGCCGTTTCTTCTGTGAGCATAATCGAAAAAGGATCCGTCAAAGCAGTTTTCGGATTTCCTTTCAGCACGTTTATTGAAAAAACATCAAAGAGGTTTTCATCCGCGAAAAACATACCGTCTTCATTAATGATTTTTTCTTTGTATCGTGCAGGTATAGGCCCGTTATCCAGCAGGCGCGTCATTTTTTTTATTTCCGGAAAATCTGTCGGAAAATAATATCCAAAAGGGGGCGAGACAGTAGAAAGTTTTAATGAAACAACTCCATTCTGGTTGTTGAAGGTGCGGGTAACACGATAGATATTATCTGCGTTGGCATTGTACTTATCATAACTGAGTTCATTCAGTATGTACGTAGTAATAAGTAAACAGCAAGTGAGCCCAGCCGTCAAACCAAACAGGTTAATAAAGGAAATGAACCTGTGCCTGAGCAGGTTCCGTATGGCTATTTTCAGGTAATTTCTGACCATAACTGTACCCCCAATCCCCTAAAGGGGAGTTTTTAATCTGTCTTACAATCGAAGAGAATTATTTCTGCGAGAAAAGTGTGGGGTAAGGATTTAACGTATAAAAAGTCCTGTTTCAGGACTTTTTATAATAGCTCTCTCACTTGTAATAAAGAACTTTTTAAATCAGGATAATGAAAGCCCTTTCTAAGTTCCCCTTTAGGGGACAGGGGTTCATACCATAATATTTTCCATAATAGCTTGTCCGTCGAGCATGCGGATAATGCGATGACTGTATCTTGAGTCGTGCTCACTGTGCGTTACCATTATTACAGTTGTTCCCTGCTCGTTCAAATCTGTAAGCATCTGCATTACTTCATTACCATTGCTGCTATCGAGGTTTCCTGTAGGCTCATCCGCGAGTATCAGCTTAGGATTGTTCACTACAGCTCTTGCTACTGCTACACGCTGCTGCTGACCACCTGATAATTGCTGAGGGTAGTGATTGCGGCGATGCATGATTTGTACTTTGTCCAATACTTCTTCTACTCTTTTTTTACGATCTGCAGATTTTACGCCTGTATATATTAAAGGAAGCTCTACGTTTTCAAAAACAGTCAGTTCATCAATTAGATTAAAGCTCTGGAATACGAAACCGATATTGCGTTTACGCAAATCAGCTCTCTTGCGTTCATTAAATTTTGCTACTTCAATACCATTGAAAATAAAACTGCCCGCATCAGGATCGTCCAGGAGGCCCAGTATATTCAACAATGTAGATTTACCGCAGCCGGAGGGGCCCATAATGGCTACAAATTCACCTTCTTTTACTTCGATGGAAAGTTTATTCAGGGCGACTGTTTCTACTTCTTCTGTTCTGTAAATTTTTTCGAGATCGGTAATCTTTATCATTGTTTTTAATTTGAAGTGAAAATATACGGTTGGCTATATTTTAAAGTTCGAATAATAAAAGATTTAATGGTTGCAATGTAAGGTTACCTGCATCAGCAGCGCTTTCTTTCAAAACAGTTTCTTCGCAACATGCTTTTGTTGTTGCTTGTTTACAATCTTTGCTGGTTTGATTCGCAGAAGAAAGAATGCTGAGGCAGCATATCAGCAGCAGTATATAAAAATGTTTCGGTTTCATAATTAAAAAATTTAAAAAGGGGTTAATGGTAAATTCAGTTACTTCTTCAATACAAGTTCCTGCATCGTTCCATAGTTTTCATAGCTGCTTGTAATTACTTTATCACCTTCCTTCAAACCGCCCAATACTTCGAAGTAATCTGTATTCTGATTGCCCAATTGTAAGTTTTCTACTTTATAAGCCAATGTTCCGTTTTCATTTACTTTAAATATCCAGTTGCCACCTGTCTGCTGGAAAAAACCTCCTCTCGGTACAAGCAGCGCTTGTCTTGCATCGCTTAATGAGAGCAGTATTTGCAATGTTTGTCCGCGACGGATACCTTTCGGTACTTTCCCTTTGAATACCATGTCCACCTGGAAACGTCCGCCAACAATCTGCGAGTACACTTTTTGAATCTCGAGGTTGTAAAGTGTATCAGCGAATGTAAATGTGCCGTTAAGGCCAGTATAGATTCTTGAAAGGTAATGCTCGTCTACATCTACTCTTACTTTAAAACCACCAAGCACATCTATTTGCCCAATACGTGTACCCGGCGCTTTGGTTTGTCCTACTTCTGCATCGAGCGAAGTTAATTGGCCGTCGACCGGGGCACGTACAATCAAATCTTCCACTTTCTTCTTCATTATTTCCAGCGCTTGCTGCGAACCTTCAAAAGATTGCCTGTCTTGCAGTGCCTGTTGTTTTACAAACACAGTATCCGCCTTAAGAATTTGGCGTGCGAGCTCTCTTTTTTGCAGGTAATAATTATAATCGTTTTCCGATTTTTTAAACTCCTGCAAACCGATAGCCTTATTCTCGTACAATTTTTTATTCAGCAGGTATACACGCTCAGCTTCTTTGAACAAGTTTTCCTGGTCAGCCATCTGAGTAAGTTTGCCTACGGTGTTTTGCTGGGCAGCGTTGCGGCTGATCTGCATTTGAGTAAGCGTGTTATATACCGTGTTCTGCGAATTCATCATCGTCATCAGCAGGTTGGTATTTGATAACCTGAGAATCGGTTGTCCTTTTTTCATAATGGTACCATCTTCCACATAACGTTCTTCCACCTGTCCGCCTTCCTGGGTTTCCAGCAAAATGGATGTAAGCGGAAGCACCACACCATTTACTGGAATATTTTCCTGGAATGTTCCTTTTTTAACTTCACTGATCGTTATCCGCTCTGTATCTACATTCAGCCGGCTTTTACCGGAAGTAAAAAACCAGCTTGCTGCTACCAGTCCAACAATACCCACTATACCCGCTATTGTCAGAATCCTTTTTTTAGTCCAGGTCTTTTTTTCTATTATTCTATCCACTGTTTGTGCTTTTGAATTTTAACCATTTTATTAAACGACCCGTCCGTTGATAAGGTTACGGGTCGTTCAAAATTTTCTTTTCACATGAGAAATCAGCTATACTATTATGAAGAATATGCCAGTTTCTGATTGCTATGGTTAACAGCTACTTGTGCAGGAAAAGAGTACGAAGTAGTTCGTTTCCGATACAACAACTGTCCGCTTTTGATACAATGTTTTTGGGCACATATTTTTAAAAATTTAATTGCCATGACTTTGTATTTATGGTATAATTGCAGCAACATGTGCCATAAACATATGTATGTCTGGAAGTATGCTTTTAAAAAATGCCTCAATACTGATAGTAGATGATGATACGGATGTGCTTACGGCCGTAAGATTGTTACTGAAGACCGAAGTGAAAGAAGTTGTAACAGAAAAGAACCCGGAAAACCTGCGCGGGCATCTTCAAAAAAATAATTTCGACCTCATTTTGCTGGATATGAATTTCACCAGCAGTATCAATACCGGAAATGAAGGAATCTTTTGGCTGAATGAAATAAAAAAAGCAAAACCGGACGCTTCCGTTATTATGATTACTGCATATGGTCACATTGATCTGGCGGTACGTTGCTTGAAAGAAGGCGCTGCTGACTTTGTGGTAAAGCCCTGGCACAACGAAAAATTGCTGAGTACTATAAAAGATACGCTTAAGCGTAAAAGTAATAAGACAGCAACCGGGCCGTCTTTCGGTGCAGATTCAATTATTGGTAAAGAACTACTTGGCGAATCGGAAGTGATGCAGGAGATTTTTTATAAAATAGAAAAGATAGCACCTACTGATGCCAATATATTAATACTTGGAGAAAATGGAACCGGTAAAGATATTATTGCAAAAGCGGTGCACCAGCAATCATTACGTTCTGCGAAACCATTTGTAAAAGTAGACGTAGGAGCGTTGACGGAGTCATTATTTGAAAGCGAATTATTCGGGCATAGGAAAGGTGCATTTACAGATGCGAGGGAAGATCGCATGGGCCGGTTTGAAATGGCCAATGGCGGCACTTTGTTTTTAGATGAAATAGGAAACATTCCGCTGCACCTGCAGGCAAAGCTGCTGAGTGTACTGCAAAACAGGGTAGTAACCAGGCTTGGCAGTAATGAACCGGTACCGGTAGATATCCGGTTGATATGTGCTACCAACGTGCCTTTGACCGAACTCGCCAACGAAAACCGTTTCCGGAAAGATTTGATTTACCGTATCAATACCGTTGAGATAACGGTACCGCCGCTGCGAAAAAGAGCAAATGATATTATTTTACTTGCAAAGCATTTCAGCAAAATATACAGCAATAAGTACATGAAAGCTGGTTTGGAGTTTGATAGCCGGGCGTTAGAAAAATTGCAGAACTATCATTATCCGGGTAATGTACGGGAGTTGCAGTATACGGTAGAGCGTGCGGTGATAATGGCAGACGAAGATGTGTTGCAGGCAAAAGATTTAATCTTTTCTCCGATAGAGTCGCAGCCAGTGCAGGAACTGGAACCCGCAGAAATGAAATTGAGCTCAATAGAAAAAAATACAATACTCAAAGTGATAGAAAAGCATAACGGGAATATTACCAAAGCGGCGAAGGAATTGGGACTGACAAGAACAGCTTTGTACCGCCGGCTGAGTAAGTATGATATTTAAAACAGTCCGGCCCCCTAAATCCCCCGAAGGGGGACTTTTAGAGTCCTAAAGCAGAAATAGGTTTTAAGTAAATGGGAGAGCATTTTATATATATAAGTTTGGTAATGATGATGAAGCATACTGTTAATGTATTGTTTTATTCCCCCCTTTGGGGGGTGGGGGGGCTCTATGTTTAAAGGCTACCAGTGGCAAATAATAGTACGGATAGTGTTTTTATTTATTACACTAAGCGCTTCTTCGTTTTTACTGGTGAAAGGATGGTATATATACCTCATGCTTGCTTGTCCTGTTATCATATACCAGGTAATAGATTTTTACCGCTTTCAGCGAAAAACGCATGATGAGCTTAACCAGTTTGTAGAGTCTGTTCATTACCGCGATTTCTCAAGATATTTTGATGTAAAGCATGCGCCGGTAGAAATACAACCGCTACGCCAGGGGTTTAATGAAATCAATACCACATTTAAAGTAATTAGTAAGGAAAGAGAAACCCAGTATCAATACCTGCAAAAAATACTGGAGTTGGTTGATACAGGCATATTATCCTACCAGGAAGAGAGCGGTGAGGTGGTATGGATGAATGAATCATTGAAGCGGATTTTGCAATTGCCTTATTTGAAAACAATTCATTCGTTGGCAAAAAGAGATGAAGAGTTGTATAAGAAAATAATAGTGTTGAAGCCTGGTGAAGCACAAATAGCTACAGCACATCCTGAAAAGACAACATTGAAAATTTTATTGTCGGCAACTGCATTTCAGACAGAAGGGAAAGTGTATAAGTTAATTGCATTTCAGAATGTAAACGAGGCATTGGATGAAACGGAATCAAAAGCCTGGCAAAAATTATTAAGTGTACTGACGCATGAAATCATGAACTCGGTTGCGCCGATTTCTTCACTGGCGGATACGTTGAAACATCGTTTACAGCAATCTGTTTCGGTATTGAATAATAATTCCGGGTCTGTTGACGATTTGGAACTGGGTATTGAAACAATCAAACGGAGAAGTGAGGGTTTGTTGAAATTTGCTGAAACATACCGCAGCCTTAATAAGATTACTACACTCAACCTTACCAGGATATATGTACGGGATATTTTCGAAAATATGCTGCAGTTGATGCTACCGACACTCGAACAAAAAAATATTGAAGTAGAAACGATATTAAAAGATCCAGACCTGATGCTGGAAGCTGATACCAGTTTGCTGGAACAGGTGATGATTAACTTACTGGTAAATGCCATTGAGGCGGTAAAAGACAAACCGGAGCCAAGGATTATTTTGACAGCTTATGTTGCTACCAACCGAAAGACAGTTATCAAAGTATCTGACAATGGAAACGGTATGCCGGAAGAATTGATTGATAAAATTTTTATTCCTTTCTTCAGCACCAAGAAAAGTGGTAGTGGTATCGGCCTCAGTCTTTGTAAGCAAATTATGATGCTGCACAAGGGAAATATACAGGTACAGTCCATAGAAGGAGAGGGTACAGTGTTCTCATTACAGTTCTGATTGCTGAAAATTATCCCGCATAAATCATAGTAAACGCAGGAAAACATAGTTTGCAGGTCATTCTATGTCTGAATCTGTGTTCCTGTTTTTTGGGTCCAAAAAAGTAACTGCTGAAATAATCCCGCTATCTCTTTTCAGGTACACTTTAAAAGATTTATCTTTTGCAATATTTTAAAATCAATACAATTTGCAAGCCTCGTTATTATACAAATCTGAAAACATTCTTGCCGAGGGCCCGCTCTGGCATACAAAACGAAAAAGTTTTTTCTGGGTGGATATTGATGGAAAATCTTTCCAGGAGTATAACTGGCAAACAAAGCAGGTACAGCAATGGAAGCTGGATTATCGCCCAAGCCTGCTGATAGAACATGCGGACGGAAATTTAATCATTGGTATGCAGGGTGGCATTGCTTATTTTGATCTCAATAGCAATGCAATGCGGTGGCTTTGTAAACTTGAAGAAGATATTCCGAATAACCGTACCAATGACGGCGGATGTGATCCGATGGGAAGAATATGGATTGGAACGATGGATCGGCAGTTTGCAAAAGGCAAAGGTTCTCTTTATTGCATTCATCATGATATGAAGCCTGAAAGAAAAATTGAGAATGTATCCATTTCAAATGGACTTGTATGGTCGTTGGATGAAGCAAGAATGTATTTTATAGATACACCCACACAACAGGTAAAGGGTTATTTGTTTAATAAGGAAACGGGTGACATACAATTTGAAAAAATTATTATTGCTATTGATAAAGATAAATCCGGATCACCCGATGGCATGTGCATGGATGCAGAAGGAATGTTGTGGATAGCGCAATGGAACGGTTTTGGTGTATATCGCTATAATCCTGTAACCGGAGAATGCCTTGATAAAATTGAATTACCGGTGCCACAGGTGAGCTCCTGTGCATTCGGCGGCGGGGATAATGATTATCTTTTTATTACAACTGCGAGAGAAAACATGGATGAAGAGGCGATTGAAAAATATCCACTGAGTGGAAATGTATTTATTGTAAAAATGAATGTAAGAGGAGCGGTGATTCATAAATTTGGAGAAGAGTTTCACGCAAAGTCGCAAAGAAGATAAGCTGCAAATAATTTTCCCCTTAGCGTCTTTGCTCCTTATTTTGCTTTGTGTGAAAGTAAAAATTCAGAATCGCAGGCTTCATCTTTATACTAAAAGTCTAAATATTAATACTCTTGAACAAACAACTAAGAAGCGCACAATGGTTTGGCCGCACCGGCAAGGACGGTTTCATCTACAGGGCGTGGATGAAAAATCAAGGCATACCTGATTATGAATTTAACGATAAACCTGTCATCGGCATTTGTAATACATGGAGTGAACTCACACCTTGTAATGCACATTTCCGTGAATTAGCTGAATCG
>JAEUVI010000116.1 GCA_016787105.1 Chitinophagaceae bacterium
ATTTTAAATCAAAGAGCAATTGTTAAAAAAATATCAATACAGCATCTCAAAAACTAACAAATGTTCAGAAAGCAAATTTTTCGTATTGTCTTTATTTATAAGCTGGTATAACAGATAATTAAACTTATATCAATTCAATCCGCCAGCGTTTACAACAAGTCACGTGTCGTTTAATTCATTTGACAGGCCTTAGGTATTGCAAATAGCATATCCTGTTGTATATTTGCACCGCAATTCAGATATAAAAGGCCACAGGAATCGTACCCTGCACAAACCTCCTCAATTGAGTTTCTGATCCTGCCGATTTGCCCCATAGCTTGCTTGAAAATATTTACTGAAGTATTTTATAACATAAATATATAGTAGTTTATGAACACAGATTCTATGAACAAAGTTGTACGTTTAGACGAAAGTGAGTTACAAAAGCTGACACAGGAAGTAAAAGAAACCCTTGCAGATAAAACCTTGTACTCCGAAAAAATTAATGAAGAATTCACCACGATTGATATGTGGAAAGTGCTGCGCCAAAGCCGCTCAGCATCCGCACGTATCCGCAGGTGGAGCAATTAATAAATAAATAGTTCGTCAAAATTTTAAAGGCTTCCAATAGGAAGCCTTTTTCTATGCAGTTAGTTTAAGATTAACGGAACAGTATAATCTTAAGCTATTTTCATTCCTTTTATTGGCTTTACAATATTATTACGGATAAGATAACTATTACCATCTTCATCTTTCCAGTAATCTTTATCAGCTTGCTTTATCAGCTTCCGGCCCTGTTTGTCTACCCATCCGCGGATAGTAGCGGGATTGCCATAAACCAATGCATGTGGCGGAACATCTTTTGTAACCACAGCACCCATACCTGTCATGGCATATTCACCAATTGTAGTACCAGTAAGTACACTGGTATTTGCTCCCAGCGATGCACCTTTTTTTACAATAGTTATTCCTTCCTTATCATATTTTTTACTTCGAGGACGGAGTCCATTTGTAAAAACGACTGCAGGCCCGACAAACACATCATCTTCCAGGCGAATGCCATTCCAAACATATACGCCACTTTTGATGGTTACATTATCGCCAATTAACACATCGTCTTCTACAAAACAATGCGAACAGATGTTACAATTGCGGCCAATAACAGCACCAGGTAAAACAACAGAAAATTGCCATACATTGGTATTCATGCCAATGTGCTTCGACTTTACTTCAGCTAAAGGGTGGATGTTAATAGCAGGGTTGATTACTTTCAGTTTCCTGAGAGACATAAAATTGGTGTTTTAAGAAACAAACGATTAGGTCAAAAAGTTAGCAACGGCCATTTACAGGAGATTGGGTGATTTTCGTAAAATTCCGGATTAAGTGAAATTTCAATGATTGACTATAACAACTTGCTATATAGATACTTAATTATCAATTAAAACTTCTGAATAGTAAATCTACGATAATTCCTGAAACAGCCAAAAAAAATAAAAATTTTTTTTTATATGCAACTTTTAACTCCTTTTAACCTGACAAAAAAAATCATGTCATTAGTATTTCATTGAATAATCTTAAGCTAAAAATAGCTTTGTTGATTTATACCATTTGGCATTTTTTCTTTTGAATGTTTATTTACATTTAAAAACATAAATGTCTATACTGTAGGGAAAATAACTAACTTGAAATGTTTTGAATTTATAACCTAAATAAAATTATACTATGGCAGTATCTATGAAGCATATGGCTACCTTTATAATGGGAGCTGCAGCCGGTGTGGCTTTGGCAAAATACCTTAGCATGAGCGATGAAGAAAAAGAAAAATTCATTGCAGGTCTTAAGGAAAAAGCGAGCAAATTCAAAGGAGAAGCTGAAAATGCATGGGATAAGGCGGCAGATTATTTTGAAGAACTGAAAACAAAAGGTGCCGATGCGATGAAGGATTATGCAGCCGATGCAGATAATATCATCAAAGATTTGTTTAATAAAGATAAATCTGGTTCTGAGACAAAGCAGGCTTAAGAAATTTATTATCTCCTATTTCATGTCCGCTTTTATAAGCGGACTTTTTTTATATAAACGGCAATCATTCATCACTTGCGGGAATTCGGGCAGTTTCAAAATTCCTATTTTCGGTATTTAGTTACACAATAAATTACTATTATACAAAACTTCAAATTTTATTGACAATGAAGAGAAAGGTTTCGGTCAAAGGAAGACTACTGTCTGTAGCCCTGGTTCTTCCAGTAATAATATTTTTATCGTGGGCTGGCAAACCTACCCCCATGGAAGTGCCTGTCATTTATTACAAATTAAATAATGGCTTAAAAGTCGTCTTATCGAAAGATAAGACGGCGCCGACTATCGCTGTGGGTGTTTATTATAATATAGGGTTTCGTATCGAACCTAAAGACAGGACAGGTTTCGCACATTTATTTGAGCACATGATGTTCCAGGGCTCTAAAAACCTTGGGAAAATGGAATTTGTGAGCCTCGTACAAAAGAATGGCGGCATACTGAACGGTAGTACAAGATTCGATTTTACTAATTACTTTGAAGTAATGCCAGCGCATAAACTGGAAACAGCATTATGGGCAGAAGCTGATAGAATGAAAGGCCTTTCAATAACACAGGAAAACCTGACCAATCAGCAAGGCGTGGTAAAAAACGAAGTAAAAGTGAATGTATTAAATCAGCCATACGGTGGGTTTCCCTGGTTGGATATGCCTCAGTATGCAAATGAAAACTGGTACAATGCGCATAATTTTTATGGAGAACTATCTGACCTGGATTCGGCCAAATTGGAAGACGTAGATAGTTTTTTCAAAACATACTATGCCCCCAACAATGCGGTACTGGTTGTAACAGGCGATTTTGAAGAAGCTGATGCAAGAAAATGGGTGAACCAGTACTTTAGTTCCATACCAGCTTCCACCCTGTCGGCAAAACCGGATATAACTGAACCGAAACAGGAAAAAGAAAAACGTTTTACCAAAGAAGATAAACTCGCGAATAAACCGGCATTGGCTATTGCTTATAAAATGCCGGAAAAGAATACACCTGAGTACTATGCTATGGGGTTAATAGATCAAATATTGCTGCAGGGGCAGGACAGTAAACTTTATCAATCGCTTGTACAGGATAAAGGATATGCCAGTTCGGTAAATGGCGGCATCAATTACCTGGGCAATATGTTTAACTATAACGGGCCGATGATATGGATGGCGGATTTGATACACGACTCAAAGGTGAAGCCCGATTCAATAATCGCTGATTTTGATAAAGCGGTTCAATCCATTGACAAGATTACTCAGAAGGATCTTGACCTTGCGCTAATCAAAATCCGTTCGCAATTGTATGATATAATTGGCGGAAATTTTGGAATCGGCAAACTGGATTTGCTTGCATGCTTTGCCTTATTTGATGATGACCCATCACGAATCAACACTATTGAAGCGGCATTTAAAAAAATAACCCCGGAAATGGTGAAAAAAACTGCAAAAGAATATTTACGAAGCAGCAACAGGACTATTCTGTTTGTGGAGCCCCAGGCACCAACTAATAAAAATAATAATTAATTGTTTCAAACAATTCAAAATCATTAAGATGAAAAAGTATAATAGACATATACTTACACTACTGGCAGCTGTACTGG
>JAEUVI010000487.1 GCA_016787105.1 Chitinophagaceae bacterium
CCATAGTCAAAACGGCGCATGATACCAAAACCGGCATTTTCTTCGAAACCAGTTGTAGGATCATCATTTGACCATTCAATTGTTTTTTCGCTGGTAAAAGACTGACCCAGTACCTTACCATTTATTTTATTTTTTCCTGCAACTCCAACCGCAACATAAGGACCCGCTCCCACATAAAACTTAGACTCATCTCCCACAGGGGCTTTGAAAACCAGGTTTACAGGTACTTCAACATACATCGGATTTGTAGTAGCCTTATAATAATTCGCATCTGAAGGTTGTCCAAATTGTGTCTTAGCACCTTTTGTTGTAAAAAATATTCCGGGCTGTAAAGACAATATTGGCAGAAATGGGATATCCCCTTGTATTCCTGCATGAAAACCAGTCAGCATTTTATTATCATCAACACTACCATCATTGGTAATAGTAATGTTTGAAAAGTTAACTCCTGCTTTTACAAAAGCAGCAGGTTTCTGCGCATGCATAGCTGAAAAAACCAGCAGCATAAAGCCAGTCAGTAAAAAATTCCGTTTTTGTTTCATAATTGTTCGATTTTGATTTATTTCATTCATTTTTAAACGCTCTGCAAAAAACTCTGATTATTACACTTTATTGCATAGGATAAGTTTCAAAATCAGGACATATTCACAATCCTGTTTTTTAAAGCTAAAACAGGCTTTCCTGAGGTATCATAGAATTGTTAAAATTTCGCCATTGCCCAATATTGCTTATTCACTTAATATAATCAGGCGTACGGCCACAGCAAAATTTCAAGTTGCAAATGTAAGAAGCTTCCAATGTTAAATCAACTTCTACCTCATTCTACAAAAAACAAACAGCGAAAACCGCTACCGTTTCACATTTCATTAACAACATACTATTACAGGATCTTTCTTTTTCAAACAACATTTGAATTTATTCAGCGATTGCTAATACCCGCTGAACGAAATAAAAAAATTGCACTGTATCTCACTCCTACTTTTGAGGTGTCAAAACAAAATATTAATCCTACTAAAAAATAAATTATGAAAAACGTTATACCAGCAGCAACATTGCTGCTCTTCATTTCAAGCAGCGCAATGGCACAAAACAGTTCAACATCTGCCACAAAAAAAGAAGCCAGGGAAGAAAAAAGAGAAACCCGAAAAAGTGAAGTCGCTTATCAAAGCAAGCAGCAATTTGAGCGCGACTTCAATAATGCAAAAAACGTACAATGGAAAGTGACAAAAAATTTTGATGAAGCTACATTCAACAACAACGGAATTACAACTACCGCTTATTACGATGCAGGCAGCCAGCTGGTGGGTACTACCACCAGGAAATCATTTGCAGACATACCAATGAAAGCTCAGCAACACATAAAAGAATATTACAAAGGATATAAAACAGGGGAAGTCATTATGTTTGATGACAATGAAGCAAACGAAACAGACATGGTATTGTATGACACATCGTTTGAAGATGCAGACAATTATTTCGTATCCCTCAAAAACAATAAAGAATCTATTATTCTCAAAGTAAATATGGAAGGTGAAGTTTCTTTCTTTAAAAAAGTGTAATGATTAAAACAATATAATCCGCTTTCCTTTTGGTTTAAAATAAACCTCAGCCCTGGTCAGGCTGAGGTTTATTTATTTACCTGGCCGCTCAATTATTACACAGCAAATAAAATACTGCTTAAAGTATATGAAGTAGTAAGCTGCGTTTTTAATAATTATTTCTATAATTTCAGCGATAAATCAGATACATGCGACTACAAGTGTATAAAAGCTATGAGGAGCTATCAAAAACTACAGCGGATATTATTATAAACCTGGTTAAATCAAAGCCTGATGCAGTGATATGCCTTGCATCCGGCGATACTCCGAGACGTACATGCGAGATTGTTGCAGAGAGAGGAATCAGGGAAAGGATTGATTTTTCGAAATTTACATTCATCGGTCTTGACGAATGGGTTGGCATGCCAAAAAACAACGCAGGAAGTTGCTACTACTTTTTTGAAACCCTTCTTATAAAACCCCTACAACTTTCATCATCACAGGTACATTTATTCGATGCTTTATCAAAAAACCTAGACGACGAATGTAAAAAAATGGATAAAACCATATCAGAAAAAGCTGGCATAGACCTCATGGTTGTCGGCATCGGCATGAACGGGCATATCGGTTTTAATGAACCTGGTGTTTCGTTTGACAATTATTCTCATGTTATCGACCTGGATGAAACTACTATTACTGTAGGCCAGAAATATTTTAAAGATGCAGTGATACTAAAGCAAGGAATTACGCTGGGCCTGCAACACCTGATGAACAGCAAAAAAGCAATTGTAATTGCAAATGGCACCAAAAAAGCAGCGGTTATAAAGCAGGCTGTTAATGGCCCGGTCAGCAGTCTTTTTCCTGCTTCTATTATACAGGAGCATGAAAATGGGTACGTAATGATTGACGAAGATGCAGCTACCCTTATAAACAAATAATAATGTCGAAAGCCACGGTAGTACGCATTATCTACTTTCTTGTTTTCTGTTGCACAGGTGCGTGGCTACCTAAACTATACGACTTTTGCGTATTTAAAGGGCTGAGCAATTCACAAAGCGCATTCATATTAAGTATTCCCCCGGTTATGATGTTTGCAGTGCAGCCGCTTTATGGATTCTTTGCGGATAAACTAGGCCACCGGAAAACCTTGATCATTTCTGCACTGCTTGCCGCAATCAGTTATACTGGTTTTTTGCTGAATATCGGGTTTATTGAATTGATTGCTGTCACTTTTGTAATGGCCCTTTTTTACAATACACTTCAGCCGGTGCTGGATAGTATGGCCCTGCAGATTGCAAAGCACAATCCAAAGTTTTCTTATGGTACATTACGCTTTTATGGCGCCGCTGGCTTCTCTTTTACCGCAATCATTACAGGACAATTTATTGATGCTGTCAATATCACTGCTATTTTCATTGTTTCTGCTATAACGATGTTGCTTGCTTTTTTCTTCAGCTTCTGGCTGCCAGATGAAAAAAATGAAAAAGAACCGGCGACTGCATACAGTAATGTATGGGCTGTTATCAAAAATCCGCAATTGCTTTTCCTGCTAACCTGCGTTTTTCTGGTATCGGTTGGCGCAACCTCCATATGGAATTTTTATTCCACATATTTAAAAGAAAACGGCGCATCAGATTCATTTGTTGGGTATGGGCTCTCATTCCAGGGTTTGTGCGAATTGCCGATCTTTTATTTTTCAGCACGTATTATCCTGAAGCTGGGATTGAAAACAACCTTATCGATAACAGTGCTGGCCACTGCCTTAAGATTGATTTTATATTATCTTATTAAAATACCTGTCGCTACAATCCCTGTAGAGTTGTTGCATGGGTTCAGTTGGAGCTTATTCTGGGTAGCATGCGTTGAGTATGTCAATAAACTGGTAAATGAAAGATGGCAGGCTACAGGACAATCACTTTTATATGCGGCTTATTTCGGTGCTGGCGCCATAGCAGGCAATTACTGGGTACAATACTTTCTCGATAAAAACATGAAAATGGCTGATGTGTTTTTGATTAATGCAGCGCTTATCTTCATAGTTGCAATTGCCTTGTATTTCTTTATGAAAAAGAAAAATCAAATTGCTTAACCCGTTTTTAATTCTTTCACACACCAATCTACAAAGTTCACAACCTGGTCCTCTACCGGTGCATAGGGCCCGGAAGAATATGCATTACTGAGTATTCCTTTAAAATTATTTTCACAAAGAACGGCATCCTGCGTACCGGTTATTTCCCAAAACTCGGTAAGCCTCTCAACTGTATAATCCTTTCCTTCTTCGGCCGCTTCATCAACAAGCCAGCAAAACTCTACATCCGTAGTAAAGGCATCAACAGGAGTAACCCTCATTGTCCATACATAATCACTTACAGCATCCATCCAGAAATTAGGATAGTTTACCAATCCTACCACACCGGCATCATGATCTTTATGCAAGCCCATTGGTATTGAAATTTTCTTTCCGTCTACGCTATAGCTCTCCACACCGGCCCGCAAAGGATAGCGTACAGCATAAGTCGTTGTACCATCTGCTATCTCAATAAGCCCCGTAGCCAATCCTTTTTTATTCCAGTCCCTTTGTTTTTCAACAGTAAATTCATTAACATCTTCCCGAAGGTTAGCGCCAATCACTGCTTTACAGTATTCCGGGTGTGCTCCCCCACAATGGTAACATTCACGAAAATTCTCAGCTACCAGTTTCCAGTTGGCCTTAAGTTTATAGTTTTTTATACAAGCTACTTTAGCTTTATCAATTTCGTAAGGTTTTAAATACGGTGATAAACTTTTTTCTATCTGTGAAAAATCAGGCGCTTCGTTTGCGAGAGAAATAAATATCAACCCTTCCACCAGTTTTATATGCACCGCATGCAGGTTATATCTTTCTTTACAGAAATCATCAGGCATCATTCGTGCATTCAGTAACACACCATCCTTATCAAACACCCATTGATGATAAGGACAAATAAACTTAGCCACATGACCACTATCCTGCAAACAAATAGCGGATCCCCTGTGCGTGCATGTATTGTAGTGCGCATGTACCGCTCCATCGTTTCCACGAATTACAATAACAGAGTCATTCCGTAAATGATATAAAAAATAATCTCCCGGCTTTTTTATCTGCGCAGTATTGCCTGCATAAAGCCAACGTTTCCGGAAAATACGCTCCCACTCAGCATCAAAAACTTCCTTACCTGTATATAAGGGTTGTTCCAGGCTATAGCCAGATTTATATCGTTCAAGAAGCTGTTCAAGACTCGCGGTATCCATGCAGCATGCTATTTGTTAATAGCAATAAATTTACCGATTCTTATTTTAAGAAAATAACTGCAGTCAATTATTATTTACATACAAAATTTTCATTTTAAAGGCTCATATTCTTATTAAATTGCTTTATGCTTCAGACCGTCCGGATTATTATAAAAGGAAAAGTACAGGCTGTATTTTTCAGGCAAAGCACAAAAGAAAAAGCCATCGGATTAAATATTACCGGCCATGTAAAAAATCTGCCGGACGGTACAGTAGAAATAATCGCTACCGCCAATGAAGAACAACTGCAGGAGCTTTTACAATGGTGCAACCACGGGCCACCACGTGCCGTCGTTACTGATATTATTTCAACTCCCGTACCTTTACAACCATTCAATAATTTTATTATCATTCGTTAAAACAACACTTGCGAAATATGAAATCGAAAATTCTGTTGAGCGCTTCTTTTATAAGTTTAACTATGATTGCTATGGGGCAAAAAGATCCGAAAGCAACCGAGGTATGGGAGCCAGAACCCAAAATCGTAACCCCGGGCGCTACCCCATCCGAAGCACCTTCCGATGCAATTATTCTCTTCAATGGCAAGAACCTGGATGAATGGTCTGTAGCAGATAAACCTGATAAACCTGCAGGATGGACATTGAATGCAGATGGATCAATGACAGTAAAAAAAGGAACCGGTACCATACAGACGAAAAGA
>JAEUVI010000189.1 GCA_016787105.1 Chitinophagaceae bacterium
CCCGCTAACATTACAGGCTCAGGCCAGGCTCGGGGCAATAGCGGTATCTTCCTCGCATCTGCAGGCAAAGGTGATGATGGATATGAGTTACAGGTATTGGACAACTATAACAATAAAACTTATGTAAACGGCCAGGTAGGAAGTATGTACAAACAAAGTATCCCTTTGGCAAATGCATGTAAAAAACCGGGCGAATGGCAGGTGTATGATATTATCTGGACTGCGCCGCGCTTCAATGATGATGGAAGTGTAAAAAGCCCAGGAAGAGTAACTGCGTTTCACAACGGAGTATTGGTGCAAAACAATTATGAATTAAAAGGTAACACGCCATACATAGGCCCTCCCGTTTATAAAAAACATGGTGCTGCACCAATCAAACTGCAGGATCATGGCGATCCCAGCGAGCCAATCAGCTACCGGAATATCTGGCTGAGGGAATTATAAAACATTTTTTCAAAAATAAAAATGCCACGCGTCGTAGTGTGGCATTTTTATTTATTATAACCGGGTATCAGTATTGCTATTAAGCCTCTGTTGCGTCGCACTCTTGTACTGCTGCAATTCTATTAAACAGGAATCGTATATTAGTATACTTATAATAACAATGCAGGAATCGAAATGAAACAATTGAACCTGGTGGTAATTCTCGTCCTTCTAAATTGTTTTTCCTGTAACGAGCTTAAAAAAGAAAAATTGAAAGAAGATTCAACAGTAAAATTCAAAAGCGGCTACGCTAATTTGAAAGACTTAAAGATGTATTATGAAATACATGGCGAAGGAAAAATTCCATTGGTTTTAATTCATGGTGGCGGGTCAACTATTGAAACAAGTTTCGGTAATATACTTCCACTGCTTGCCAAAGACAGAAAAGTAATTGCAGTAGAACTACAGGCGCATGGCCGTACCAGTGACAGGCCCGGCCCTGTTACGTTCGAGCAGGATGCTGATGATGTAGCAGCATTGCTCGAAACATTAAAAATTGATTCCGCTGATATCCTGGGTTTCAGTAACGGTGGTAATACGGCGATGCAAATAGCGATACGCCATCCTTCGGTTGCCCACAAGCTTGTTGTCATCTCTGCCTTCTACAAAAGAGAAGGCATGATATCCGGCTTTTTTGAAGGTATGGAAAAAGCCAGTTTGAAAAACATGCCTATGCCCTTGCAGGAAGCATACGTGAAAGTAGCCCCAGATAAAAATCAGTTGCAAACCATGCATGATAAAGACAAAGAAAGAATGCTGCATTTTAAAGACTGGACGAATGATGATTTGCGATCAATAAAAGCGCCAACGCTGTTAATGGTAGCTGATCATGATGTGATGACTGTTGAACATACAGTTATTATGTCACGTTTAATACCAAATGCAGAATTAATGGTATTGCCAGGAATACATGGTTCCTTTATTGGTGAAGTGTGTACAGTGAACAAAAGAAGTAAGATGACGGAGGCAACATCTGTAATAATTAAGGAGTTCTTGGATAAATAGGTTTACTTTTCTCCTAACAACTCATCCACTGTCTTATTGAACTCTTTCAAATACTCCTGGTGATACTCTCCTGTTCCCGGCCCATAAAATACCGGGTGTATCTTTCTCACATCCCCTTTCTTATCAATAAAAATAGTGGTCGGAAAAGAACGTATCGGCGGTAATTGCGGCAATGTTTTTTCTGTTAGTTGTTCATCGCTTGTAACCGCGCCTGTTATCAGCATCGGGTATTGTACGTTAAAGCGCTGCTGAAATTTTCGCAGGCTTGCTTTCGAGCGTTCGGTATCTGTACTGTATTCATATGCCAATGCTATTACTTCTATTCCCCGTTGTTTGTTCTTATTATAAAACTCGCTCAGAAATTTTGTTTCATCCATACAATTGGGGCACCACGAACCCATAATCTGAACGATAATTACTTTATTCTTATAACGTTCATCTTTTATTGAAATCAATTTATCATCAAGATCTTTAAATGCAAAGTTCAATCCTGTTTCGCCGGGCTTCAGGGCGGTTGGTGATTCCTGGTTTGGTAATGCTGCATTTTCATCTTTTACAGCTACCCATTTCTGCCATCCTGCATACCCGGAAAAATAGTCGCCGCCGCTGATTGTTGTTGCGTCTTCAATCTTTGCACGAAAATAATAGGCATGTGAACCATCAAATGTGGAGAGCTTCAGTGAATCGCCGGATACAATACCTTCCAGGTAGCGGTAATCGCCGGATGGAGTAAGAAAAGAACCCGTCAATTTGTTTCCCTGCTGATTAAATACTGCAACAGCTTTCATCACTTTAGCATTTGCAGTATTGGTAAAAGTTACCGCCCACTTACCAGTAATATTTTTTTTCACACTTCCTTTCTTCACTAAAAAACGATAAGGCTGACCGGGAAATGCACGGAACGGAAAATGCTGCGGTTCTTTGCTTGTTCCTTTTACCCACTCACCACTCAGGCTTCCATCCTTATTGATTTTTGTAAAAAAAGAAGATTCAAAAAACGGCATATTAAAAAGCAATGAATCGCCTTTCTGTTTTATATCTGTAATGCGCAATCGTTCTGTATCATTTAGTACATACAAAACGGTTTTGCCTTTCTCCTTTTTGGGTTGAAAATTAAAAACGATCTCATTGCTGTCAGGACGATAGATAACAGCCCGGTAAACTGATTGCTTTAACGCAGTCTGCGCATTTACCTGAAAAAAAATGAAAACAAAAATGCCGGCTATTGATAATTTCATCCTTTTAAATCTGAAAAATTAGTTAAATAAAAAAGTTAAGCAGGCAATTCAAACGACTAACAATGATACGGGCTATTTGTTCAGGTTTTGCAGCATATCAGTTGTCATTTTTTCAAGATTGTATTCTTCTTTCCAGCCCCAATCACTTCTTGCCACAGAATCATCAATGCTTTGCGGCCAGCTATCAGCGATAGCCTGCCTGTAATCGGGTTTGTAGGAAATTGTAAAATCGCTGATATGCTTTTTTATTTCTGCACCAATATCCTTCGGCGCAAAACTCATTCCGGAAATATTATAGGATGTGCGGATAGAAATATTGGAAGCATCAGTTTCCATCAATTCAATGGTAGCCCGGATTGCATCAGGCATATACATCATTGGCAGGTAAGTGTCTTCTTTTAAAAAACAATTGTATTTTTTTTCTTCGATGGCATCATGAAAAATTTCAACAGCATAATCCGTAGTGCCACCACCCGGTGCGGATTTATAAGATATCAAACCGGGATACCGTAAGCTTCTTACATCCACACCATACCGCTGGTGATAATAATTGCACCAGAACTCCCCGGCATACTTACTGATGCCATACACTGTTATCGGTTCGATAATTGTTTGCTGCGGGCAATTTTGCCTTGGTGATGTGGGACCGAAAACAGCGATTGAGCTTGGCCAGTACACTTTTCGTAGTTTTTCCTCACGTGCTATATCGAGTACGTTCAGCAGGCTCTGCATATTGAGGTGCCATGCCAGGTTGGGGTTCTTTTCGCCGGTAGCTGAAAGAATCGCTGCCAGCAAATAAATCTGTGTTACATTTTGCCGTATTACCTGAACATGCAGCATTTCCTTATTCATCACATCCAGGCTCACATAAGGGCCTGTTCCTTTGAGCAAATCATTTTCTTCACGCAGATCGGATGCAATTACATTGGATGCGCCATACATCTTACGGAGCGCCAGTGTCAGCTCTACGCCTATCTGTCCTGATGCCCCTATTACCAGTATTTTTTCCCTTATCATAAATCTGTTTAAAAGCCAAAAGTGAAACAACAAATCCCAAATTCCAAATCTTACCTTTGCACCATGGAAAAATTTTTGAAAGACCTTTTTGAAGGCCAGTCATATGATGAAAATAGTTTCTTCTTAATTGCCGGCCCCTGTGTGGTGGAAAGCGAAGAGGTGATAATGGAAGTGGCTGATAAAGTATCAGGCATTTGTAAAAACCTGGGCATACCTTATGTTTTCAAATCTTCTTATCGCAAAGCCAATCGTACCAGTGGTTCATCATTTACGGGTATTGGCGATGAAGCTGCTTTGAAATTAGTAAAAAAAGTAGGTGAGAAATATAAGCTACCCACCACATCAGATATTCATGCACACGAGGAAGCTGCGATGGCTGCAGCATATATCGACATACTGCAGATACCGGCTTTTCTTTGTCGCCAGACTGATTTATTGGTTGCTGCTGCTGAAACAGGAAAAGTGGTGAACGTAAAGAAGGGACAGTTTGTAAGCGGTCCTTCTATGAAATTCGCCGCTGATAAAATCAGGAATGCTGGTAATGATAAAGTGATATTGACTGAAAGGGGTAATAGTTTTGGCTACCAGGATATGGTGGTTGATTACCGCAATATTCCATGGATGAAAGAACATGGTACTCCTGTTGTAATGGATTGTACGCACTCATTACAGCAACCGAATCAGACATCCGGAGTAACCGGTGGCAACCCGCAATTAATCGGAACTATCGCAAAAGCCGCAATCGCTACAGGCGCGAATGGTTTGTTTATTGAAACACATCCGAACCCGGCAGTGGCAAAAAGCGATGGTGCGAATATGCTGAAATTAGACTTGCTGGAAGGATTGCTACAACAATTGGTAATGCTGAGAAAAACAATAAGTCAATTTTAAGAGTTGCTTATTCTTAAAATTGACTTATCTATATAAACTTGCTGAAGGTTGCTGTCTTATTGCAAATCCACTTCTTCTACACCGGGATATTTGCTTTTATCAAACACGAAATGTGCGTCGGTAGTAGCGACATT